>CAZBUF010000246.1:0-2081 GCA_964495025.1 uncultured Bacteroidales bacterium
AATTATACGAAAAACACCAATATAAACAAATGATACCACAAAATTAAACAACAATACTAAAAAAACAAATTAATTCCAGCAAATATCGAAGCAAACAAAATCTAATTTCTGTTTTAACCGCTGATATTTACAACGAACTCAAAACCGGTTTTGAAAGTGACAGTACAGCAGCGGAAATGACTCAGGCCATTGAGTTTATACAGGGTGCACATGGCAACCTTATTGGCTATTTTGAACTAATACCCAAAGTGATAAGCCAAAAAACCGAAAACAAAAATTATTAATATAGGTTTGGCAATTGTTTTTACTTTCATTTCCTGCGGTAAGGATTTCCTGGAAACACACCCGTATGATCTGAAGGTTGTAGGTAATTTTTATCAAACTCCTGAAGATGCCCTCCAGGCGCTGGTAGCTGTTTATAATTCACTTTCTGATGGCTATTCAGTTGGGTCTGAATGTAATTATGATCATATTATAATGTTATCTGAAACAGCTTCTGATAACTGCTTTGCCGGGGGTGGTAATTCTGATGTTATACGAAATCAGGTTTGGGATAAGTTTGAATCATTTGGCTATTATAATCCTCACGATGGTACATGGTTGAGATATTACAGGGCAATATACAAGGCAAATATTTTATTGGATAATTTTGAAAATATTGACTGGAGCGGAGATGAAGACCTTAAAAAGCGAATTGAATCTGAATGCAGATTTCTGAGGGCTTACTTTTATTTCGACCTTGTTCGTTTATTTGGCCATATTCCTCTACTTACTGAGGTGCTGGCAGTTGACAATCTGAATGTTCCGCAGGCTGATCCTGATGATGTATATCAGGTTATTGCTGAAGATCTGAAATTTGCTTCTGATAATCTTCCGGATGTTCCATATCAGAATATACCTTCAAATGAGCTGGGCAGGGCCACAAAATGGGCTGCAGAAGCTCTACTCGGAAAGGTATTTTTGTACTATACAGGGTACTATAATAAGACTGCCATAGAGCTGGGCGAAGGAACCCTGTCAAAAGCAGATGTAAGGAATTATATTGATAATGTGATCACTAACAGTGGCCATGCTCTTGTTGATACATTTACCCATTTGTGGCAGTATTCATTTGATAAATTTGCAGGGGAAGACAATATGGAAACTGTATTTGCAGTAAAGTATACTTATAAAGGTTATGGAGATTATGATCTGTTTTATGGTAGCAGATGGCAGGTAATGATTGGACTGAGAGGTCAGACTATTGTGCCTTATGGCAGGGGCTGGGGTTGTTGTACTGTAAATCCGAAGCTATGGGAAGCTTATGATTCCCTCGATACAAGAAGAGATGCCACTATTCTTAACTGGGATTATCTGGGTAAAACATATAATGCAGCTGATCAGAGGGAATACACCGGTTGTCACTGGCGAAAGTACGTTCCTTTGACAGATTCTACAGGTACTTTGCTTACAGAATTAAATAACGGAGAATTCCAGATAGATAATTTCTTTGATTATGTTGTAATACGTTTTGCCAATGTACTTTTAATGGGTGCTGAGCTGCATCTGGACGGTAATACTGGTACAGCACAGACATATTTTAATATGGTGCGTGACAGGGCATATCTTGATGATCAGCACCGGGTTACAGTCAGCAAGGATGCTATTATGGATGAGCGCCGCTGGGAACTTGCCCTTGAAGGACACAGGTACTGGGATCTGTTGCGTTATGACGGTATAGCAGGCAATTTCAGTTATGCCAAATCCGCATTGGATAGCCCCCAGGAACCTTATATGTGGGATAAAATAGATTTCAGGACAATAACACAGGGGTTATTCCAGATTCCACAAACTCAGATAGAATTATCTCAGGGTAACCTGGCACAAAATCCGGGCTGGGAATAGAAAAAGGACAGAAGAGGGGACAGATACCCTGAATAAAATGAAGTGCACATGAAAAGGGGCTGTCTAAAAAGGCAGCCTTTTTTATGCTACATTTTTATATTTTTCTGTTAAGAAAATAATTTTTCTAGATTTAAGCTGATTTATTCGTAAAATCATCCTATATATGCCCCAAATCTTTCTATAAGAACCTCTAAATT
>CAZBUF010000247.1:0-3235 GCA_964495025.1 uncultured Bacteroidales bacterium
AGCGCCGTAATTGTAACACCGGCACTAACAGTAAAGAGTTCGCCTAATGAAGAAGGAAACGATCTGTTTATATTACATGAAGGAACAGTTGTAAGTGTTGAAGACAGTATCAGTGAATGGAGCCAGATAAGGATAAGTGACGGCAACAAGGGATGGGTGAGGAGATCTGATCTTATGGAAATTTAAAGAGGGGTTTTATCTGAAACTACCGTATCTCCTCAGGTCTGTCCTTGCATTCAGGCACATGACAGGTATTTTAAATTCATTGGTTATATATTTCTGGTCCTTTAAGCCAAAAAGGATCTTGTCAATGCTGATACTGCGGCTTAACATAATAATAATAAGATCTGCCTGCAAAAAATTTGAGAACTCCAGCACTTCTTCTGTGAAGGGTTTCTTTCCCCTTGCATGGACCAGCTCGAATTCAATATCTCTGCCTTCAAGAAAACGTGTGGCAAATCTCAGGTTACTCCTTATCCTGTAATCGCTGACATTTGGCCGAAAAAAATAGACACTCGGTTTGGAAAACTTTGCCAGGAAATTGATCCACTTTAGTTTCTCCTTATTTTCATATCTGAAATCAATAGGGAAGAGTACTTTTTTAAGCATACTTCCCTGCGGAGGTCCCTGGATAACTATGAACGGTATCCTTGATTTGTACATGACCTTGATCGCCCGGCTTCCTGTATATCGCTGAATACCTTTAGGTCCGTCGGTTTTCATTATCACCAGCACAGCCTCCATATTACCTGCTATTCTCTTTATTGCATTTGACACTTTGCCGGGCCTGATCATTATTTCAGGTTTTACCTTATGCTTTTTCTGTGTCGCCTCAGCAACTTTTTTCAGCTTATCCGTTGCTTCCCGTTCATACTTGAGGTCTTTGACAATATGAAGCAATACAAGTCTGGTATTTAGTATTTTCATCATCTGTATGCCATGTTCAATGGCATAATCTGAAAGAGATGTGAAATCATAAGGAACAAGAATTGACCTCTTAACATTTTCCATTGCTGCAAATATTAACGGGAATCAAAAAGCATCTTAAATATAATATTAAGTAAATATAGTATTTATGTTATTAATAGTCAATATTTTACTCATAAATATTTCAACATATTCTCTGTAATATCCATAATATTTTCCTGCAACCGCTAATTCACTAATAATTTTTGCAGAACTTTTATTATATTTTAATAAAGTTAGTTAATTTGGTGTTCTATTCATAATATCATTATTCATACAATTTACATATAAATTTGAGAAATTTCAGGAAAATTGGTCAAATTAAATATTTATTTCTATGAACACGCTAACACTTATAATGATATCTTTTTTCGGGTATCTGGCAGCATACAGATTATATGGCAGGTATCTGGCAAAAAAGATCTTTATGCTTTCGGATAAGAATAAGATGCCTTCCGGCGAATTCATGGATGGTGTTGATTTTGTGCCTGCAAAAAAAAGTCTTGTTTTTGGGCATCATTTTACAACAATTGCAGGTATAGGTCCCATTGTAGGGCCTGCAATAGGTGTTATCTGGGGCTGGTTGCCGGCCTTTCTATGGGTTTTTTTCGGTTCTGTTTTTATGGGTGCGGTGCATGATTTTTCCACTCTTGTAATATCTGCAAGAAACAAGGGCAAAACGATCGGGGATTTAACCGGAGATATTATTAATCAATCCACGCGCTATGCATTCCAGTTCCTGATACAGTTCCTGTTATGTGTTGTTTTATCTGTTTTTGCGATAATTGTATCCACTTTACTGGTAGAGCATCCTGAGGCAGTGATCCCGGTATGGCTGCAGATTCCTATTGCCGTATGGCTCGGATGGCAGATCAGGAGCGGTAAGAAAGTAGCATTTTACTCGGCTATTGCCGTCATAATAATGTACATGTCAATAATTGCAGGCTCAATGCATCCGATAGAGATATTTCCTTTGCTGGGATCCAGGAAAATTGCATGGAGCCTGATTTTATTTATCTATGTATTTTTTGCCTCAACTGTTCCTGTTAACAGGCTGCTTCAGCCACGTGACTATATAAATTCTCATCAGTTATTAATAGCTATGATTTTGCTTGTGCTGGGTATTATTATTGCAAGGCCCTCAATTTCAGCCCCTGCTATTAATCCTGCTGCTTTTGAACCGGGAACGGATATACCGGGACTTATGCCATTGTTATTTATCACTATTGCCTGCGGGGCAATTTCAGGCTTTCATTCGTTAGCTTCATCGGGGACTACTGTCAAACAGGTTGAAAAAGAAAGCGATACATTATCCATAGGTTACGGGGGAATGATACTTGAAGGATTCCTTGCAGTAATTGTTATTGTTGCCGTTACCAGCGGACTCGGTGATGCTTTCGCTGATCATTATTCATCATGGAAAAAATTCGGAACAGGTATGGACATTAGTCCGAAACTTAATGCATTTATAACAGGGGCTTCAAATTTATTGTACAGTATTCACATACCTCCAAAAATAGCTGCATCCTTGCTGGCAGTATTCATTGTAAGCTTTGCAAATACTACTCTTGATTCTGCAGCGAGAATACAAAGGCTTTCTTTACATGAGATCTTTAAATCCAAAAAGGGAAAAGTGGTTAAACCTTTTAATAACAGGTATCTTGCCACGATTATTGTTGTTGTGCTGGCTTCAGTATTGACGTATCACGAATTACAGGCGAAAAGGGCATTAGAACTCTGGCGTATATTCGGTGCTTTGAACCAGTTGCTTGCTGCACTGGGATTAGGGATGATCAGTATCTGGCTATACCATAAAAAAAAGAACTATCTTCTGTCTTTTATTCCCATGCTATTTATGCTTGTTGTAACGATATGGGCAATGGTAAAAAATATTATTGACTTCAAGGCTTCTAACACATTATTACTGGTAATAGCAATATTAATTCTTATTCTTACAGGATGGATATTAATAAGCGGGATAGTATCCCTTATTAATAAACGGGATAGTATCCCTGTTTCTGATTAAAATCTTATTTCAAACGAACGGAAGTTCACCAGGCCTGCATCTTCGACATCAATATGGTCGACAAATGAAAAGTCAGGCCCTTTTCTGCACCAGTTGATGAACCCAAAAACATTTTCCTGCAGCCCTTCAGACTCAATATAAACACTTCCGTCAGACATATTTTTAGCAAATCCTTTAATGCCATAATGCGCAGCAGCATCACGTGCGGAATAACGAAAGCCTACACCCTGAACTCTGCCGAAT
>CAZBUF010000248.1:0-5013 GCA_964495025.1 uncultured Bacteroidales bacterium
TTTCAGTCGATCACTCTCCTCGGCTTTTTCTTTGGCTTCTTCCAGTTCGGAATTTATATCATGAATACGTTCCAGACTCTCCAGCAATTCATCGTTTTGATTGGAAATTTCTTCATTTTTCTCTCGCAGTACCAATTCCGCTTTCTTCCGGTCTGTAGTATCCCGTAAAATAGCCAGCTCGGCTTTTTTACCATTGAAGGTACAAAACGAAGTTGTTATTTCCAGGTTTATTTTATTCCCGTTTTTGTCATTCATATAACTTTCAAAATTGACAAATCCTTTATTACCGTTTAACCATTCCATATACATTTTTATTACCTTTTTCCTTGCCTCAACCGGCACAAAATCAATAAAGGTTTTTCCCACAATTTCCTCCTTTTTCAATCCTGCAATATTCTGCCAGACCTTGTTGGCGAAAGTAATAATTCCATCCTGTACGATACAGATTCCATCGGTTACGGACTCAACCAGGGTGCGGTAATTTTCTTCATTTTCCGCCAGTGTCATCTGTCTGATTTTTTGTTCTGTTACATCCTGAATAACACCTCTTATTATTTCAGGGGCTCCGTTTTTATCCCTTATAAGTTCGATACGGCTATTAATATAAACTACGGTATTTCTATCCAAAACACAGCGAAACTCGGATTTTGATTCTTTTTTCCCCTCAATTAGCTCATTGATTGCTTTATTAACGATATCCTTATCTTCAGGATGGAGGTAATCATTGAACATTTCAAATGATGCAGATACTTTTTTATGATCCAGTTTAAGTATAGTAAATAATTCATCTGACCACCATGATATATTTTTTTGCATGTTATATTCAAAATAACCCACACCGGCAATTTTTTGTGCCTGACGTAAAAGTTTATAAGCTTTATTAAGTTCGGCCTCGGCTTTTTTTCGCTCGGAAATATCCCTTGTTACGAGTAATTCGGCCTTTTTACCATTGAAGCTGCAAAATGAAGCTGTTGTTTCAATTTCAATAATTTTATCTTTGCTGGTTAACATTCTGGATTCATAGTTAGCAAGGTTTTCTTTACCCTTTGACCAGTCCGTATATTTTTTCTTTATTTTTTCCTTGTCCTCTTCAGGTATATAATCTATAAGTGATTTTTCAATACCTTCATTCTTCGGATAGCCGCCAAGATTAGATAACACATTATTTGAAAATTTGATAACACCATCCTGAACAATGGTAATATCATCGGCAACAGAATCAATCAGTACACGCATATTTTCCTCACTTTCAGCCAATGCCATATGACTTAACTTTTGTTCCGTTACATCCTGTATAATACCTCTTATAACTTCATTGGCTCCGTTCTTATCCATAATTATTTCAATACGGTCGCTTAAATATTTGATACTGTTGTCAGGCAATACATAGCGGCATTCTATAAGTAAATCATTTCCGGCACCTTCAAATAATACCTTAAGTCTCTCTTCAAACAAATGCCTGTCATCAGGATGGATCAAAGAAAGATAGGATTCCAGTGAAGGAAGATTTTTTTCGGGATCAATGCTGAGTATTTTATATACTTCTTCAGACCACCAGGAAATTTTGCTTTTTAAATTGTGCTCATAGTATCCTAAACGTGCAATTTTTTGTGTTTTATCCAGAACATCCACAAGTTTATCAAGCTCGTCTCCGGCCATTTTTTCTTCAGTAATATCGGCTTTCATCTTAATGGCATATTCAAACCCTTTTTTTTGATCGCGGCTGGCATATACAAAAACTTTACCCCAGATCAATTTACCCGATTTATTAATATATCTTTTTTCCAGCGAGTAATTGTCTGTTTCACCGTTTACCAGTTCTGTATACTTTTTTTTACTTATTTCCACATCATCGGGGTGGACAAAATCGGTGAAATTCATTTTTTTCAACATTTCTTCGGAATGTCCCAGCATCTTTATCATTGCAGGATTGGCAAATATCACCTTTCCGTTTTTATCGTACTGACCAATTGCCAGGAAGCTGGAATTAAAAATAGACCTGTAACGTTCTTCACTTTCTTTTAATTTTTCCTGTACAATGTTATGTTCAGTAACATCTTTAAATGTACAGTATGTCTGTCTGAATTTACCATCACTGTTTAATATTATACAACTTTCGTACATAACATCGATGAATTCTCCGTCCTTTTTTCTTAATTCCATAGGAGTATTATACATCTCACCTTTCCTTTTGAATTCGGAAAAATTTGATTTAAATACTTCGAGAAAATCAGGATTTAACAGATCGCCAAACCATTTTCCTGTAACCTCTTCTTTTTTATACAGAAGTGTATTACACCAGCTGTTATTTACATCCAGAATGTATCCGTTCTCATCGAGAGACTGATAAGCTAAGGGTGCATTACTGTAGAAGGTTTCGTATTTTTCCTGTATTTCAGTTAAGGCTTTTTCCGTTTCTCTTTGCTTTGTTATATCTGTAACCTGAATTATTGAATATTCCGGAATGCTGTTACCATTTAATACCGGCGTTATTTTTATAATGCCTGTTACTTTTTCCCCTGACTTTCGTTGAAAGTGTTGTTCAAGTTCAAGATTACCATTATCTCCTGCTTTGAGTTTTTTTTGCAGCCCGGAAATACGGGACCTATCATCTTTACAAGTAATATCTGAAATGCCCAGTTGAAGCAATTCCTTTCCAGTATAACCTGAGAAATCACAAAAGGCTTTATTCAGCTTAACGAATTTTAATCCTGATGTTACCTGGGCGATAGGGTTTGCAGCATTATCAAACATGATCTCATACAAACCAGCATTATTTTTAGTTTTCATTTCTAAGGATTTCAATTATTAATTGGGCTTTTTAATAAAGATTTTCTTTGATCTTACTATATGTCCATTAGCTCCTAATCTGATTTATACGTGTGTTCCAGCTTATTTCCCTTGCCAATGATGATGATATTACTCATTGCAACAGATGATATTTAACACTGTGAATCATTTCATTTTTATAATAAAACAGCTTAATAATCTGGTTTTTGGGGAAAATGTCAGCCAGCAGGAAAGCTCCCGTTTCTTAATGAATTTCCTATCTTTGTTATAAGTACTGTTAATAATATGATAATTATATTAACTGATGGTAACAAATATGCAAAAGATATTGATATTCGGGAAAAACATTGATCGGAAGACTCACATAAAGTACTATTATAAAATATTAAAAAATGCCATTCTAATGAAAAACCTGTTGAAAATCAAATATTTAATCCTGTTAATCTTTATTATTAATCCTTTTATATCATGCTTTGCACAGGGAGACACTATTAAATCATATATTTTCATGGGGCATACCAGGAGTGATGAACAGCCGGGCGAATATGTGCTGAAGACAGTTGAAAAAATTGACTATTCAAAGTATGGCCTGCTCTTGCTTGGCGGGGACCTGACATGGCATACTTCACAGGAAGTCAGTACGCTGGAATATTGTGACGATATTTTTAACCTGGGAGATGAAAATACCCATTGGGCCTTAGGTAACCATGATGTCAGTAATGTTACCAGCCTCCTGGAATTTACAAAAAGGCCCCGTTATTATGCTTTTAGCAGGAATAACATAACATTCCTGGTGCTCGACACTGAGCTGGATTCGCCTGATATCACCGGCGATCAGCTGGACTTGATTCAGGATGTTGCAGATACTATAGGGAATTCTGATTATTTGATCCTGATTCATCATAAAATTTTATGGATGATAGATAATGAGGACCTTGCACCTTTGCTGGATTCGGTTGCTTCAAGCACCAGCAATATTAGCCATTCAAATTTTTATGATGATGTATATCCTAATCTTCAGAAAGCCAGGGACAATGGGCTTGAAGTATTATGCCTGGCCGGCGACAGGACTGATATTAATATTGAATATTCCCCGGAAGACAGTATTTATTTTCTGGCATCAGGCCTGAAAGGATCATTTAGTGATGATAACAATTTCGTTATTCTTTTAACCCACAATCTGAACTCAGGAAAACTTAGCGCTGAATTTGTTGCCTTAAGTGAAATTGATACAGCAGAGGCTGTTCCGCCAACTGCAATACAAACTTTAAATTCTTTCTTTCAGAAGCTTTCAGTTTATCCAAACCCAACTAATAATGTTATCCGAATCAGTATGAATTCCGGAGAATCAATGAATATCAGGGTTGAAATTATGAATTTTGCCGGAACCATCTTAATGAAAAGGGCTGTAAGGAATGAGTCTGATAGTATCAATATAGACTTGTCAGCCTTTCCAAAAGGTGTTTATTTCTTTAGAATAAATTATAAACTTGAAACCGTTATAAAAAAAATAGTTAGACTATGAAAGCGGGCACACCAGCCATTTTCTATCCTGTTTTGAATAAAACAAATTTAATAAAAATATTTTTTCACTGCCTTACAAAAGGTATTAAAACTCAATGGTTTTACGAGGATTTCATTAAAACCGGCGTTGCAATACCTTTTTATTTCATTGGGGATACCAAAGGCAGTATAAGCAAATATGATAGTATGCGGCGCTTTAGCTTTAAAATTTTGCAAAACCTCCATACCATTCAGGCACGGCAGCATAATATCCAGAAAAACCAAATCGAACCTGTTTTTATGGAATAACTCTATTGCCTGAAGTCCGCTTGAAGCGCTTTTGATACAAAAATCCAGGCTGAGCTCTTCAAGATATTCATGCAAGAGTATGACACACGAACTGTCATCGTCTGCAATCAAAACCGGTATTTTATTAATCTGTTTATTCATTATTAAGAATTTCGATGAGCCACATTTTCATCGTGCATTCCACTCCTGTATCCTGTTCTCTGATTTTTTTTACTTCTTTGCCCAGAATTATGAACATTAATGCTTTTTATTTGCTTGATTATATAGAATGAAATATGTAAATTTTTATATAAAACGTACAAATAACGTGACATAAATGTACAACAAGATAAACATAAATACAAAAATAAGTATATTTATATGAACATTGGCTTGAAAATAAGAAAATTAGCTGAAGAAAGGAAAATCAGT
>CAZBUF010000249.1:0-10513 GCA_964495025.1 uncultured Bacteroidales bacterium
GTTTGGGAGGCAGGATATAAATATCATGCGTTACACTGCTGTTACACTCCGGGTTATCACTGTTACTTGTATATAAAGTAACCGGTATGGCATAATTATTGGCAGGATCTCCCCAGTAATTATTGCCATAAACATGAGTAAATGTTGGATCATCATTGGTACCTGTAAAGTCATCTCCGAAATCCCATATATAATCCCATATATCCTGGTGCATAGTAAGATTCGTAAGACTGATGCTTGTAATGTCGTTAACAGTATCATATTGCTGTAACACCGGGTCAGGTACGAATTCAGGCAATGGACTGGGATAAACAGTTACAATACCCGATGTATCATCTTCACATCCAAAATAGGATATTGCTTTAAAGCTGACCACAAATTCTTCATTTTCCGTGCCTTCATTTGCAAACCGGTGTTGAGGATCCTCAAGGGTGCTCTTAGTAGCATCCCCAAAATCCCACAGGAAATTTGTGGCAGTTCCTCCATGAGACCCGTCAAAATCAAGTGTCAGGGGATTGCACCCTTCCCACCGGGGCGAAGCGGTTATTTCAACATTTACATCGGGATAAACCTGCAGAATTAACTGTGATGTATCAGAACAATTGAATTCAGTTGAAGTAATTAAAGTTATATTATCTGACAGAATAACATTCCCATTATTAATAAAAGTACTTACCGGTTCAAATTCAGAGCTTGTATCAACCGAACCATTTTCAAGTGTCCAAAAATATGTCAGGTTCGTTCCTTCTGATAAATTGTTAATTACCGGTGTAAACGGCGGACAATCAACAGATTTTTCCTCGAACTGAAATTCGGCCTTCGGCTTGGGATGAACTATTATAACCCGGGATACCACGCTGTCACAGCCGTAAGCGGAACTTGCTGTTAATGTTACTGTTGATTGAATATCATTGGTTGTACTCAGGTTAGTATAATGATGTTGTGGATTGGTTACACTGGAATTTGAGCCGTCACCAAAATCCCAGTTGAAATCTGTTGATACAACTCCAATATTATTTGACAGATTTGTAAATTGTGTCATGTGCGGATAGCATGGCTGAAGATCATCGACAGAAAATCCGGCTACTACCCTTGGATGCACATCCAGCGATTCATTGTACGTACTTTCACATCCCTGAATATTCGAAACAGTTAATTTAATAGTCTCATTCCGGGATGTTGTACCTGTATTTGCATATGTATAATTAAATGTCGCATAACTTATATCTGCATCATTTATACCGTCATTATTAAAATCCCACCAGTACACGTTAATACCACCTTCCGAATCGGTCCTGTCAATTTCAAAATTCTCATCCGAACAAATAAATGGTTTATCAATAGTAAATTTTGCCTTGATATAAGGATAAACCTCAATTTTAATTGTTGTATCATCATAACATTCATACTGGCTGGTAGCTTCCAGTTTAATGTCAAAAAACTTACTGTTTGGCTGGCTGTTAGTGAAATTATGATTCCCGGGATTCTGTGAGAAAGAATAAGCGCCGTCATCGAAATCCCAGTAGAAAGATGTATTGGGTTTTATATTTGTGTTATTAATAATGGATACTGTTAATGGCTGACATCCCTGAATATTATCAGGATTAAAATCCGCATGCATTTCAGGATATATCGTAACTGTTTCAATATGTTCATCTTCGCAACCATGAGAGTTCAGCGTTCTAAGGTGAATTTCATAATTCTGAGGATTAAGTGTCTGATTAACATATATCGGTATGTTGGGATCAGTGAAGTCGTTTAATATTATCGAGTCATTTTCTGTATATTTCCAGATAAATTCAGAGATACCACCCTTGGAATTATTGTTGATCCTGATTTTAAAGGGTGAGCAGCTGTCAATTTTGCTTATTGTAAAACCTGCCTCCACTTTCGAGTATACCTCAACAGGCTTTGTAATGCTGCTATCACAACCGTCAGGGTTAGTGGCGGTTAATTGAACATAATATGTAGTGTCATGCGATGTGTTATTATTAAAAACTTTATTTACGGGACTTATATCATTTGAGCTTGATCCGTCTCCGAACTCCCACAGGTAACCCAGATCCTTACCCTGAGAATTATTAATAAAGCTAACAGTCAGAGGATTACAGCCTGTGCCGGGTGATGCAAAATTATATGCCGCAACAACCCTCGGGAAAAGATATACTGAACGTATAAGGGAGTCTGCACAACCTTCAATATTTGAAGCTAATAACTTGATAATAAACACAGTATCATTATTTGAATTATTTTCAAATTTATGATACATCGTGTCCGGAGTAAAAACGGTTGCAACAGTGCCATCTCCATAATCCCAGTCAAACCTGTCTCCTCCTTTGGATAAATTCGGTAATTCTGCATCCAGCGGGGAACAATGGCCGACAAACTCAAGGCCGAAGTTGGCCTTAATAAACGGGTGTACAGTAATAAATTTGCTTGCCGTATCCTTGCAGAAATATTCAGATGTTGCTGCCAGCCTTACCCTGTATAACGTATCATTGCCACTTCTGTTATAGAAAACATGGCTAAAGGGGCTGGCAGTTGTGTCATATATTGAATTGCCGTCGCCTAAATCCCATTCATAAAACAGGTTATACCCGGCTGAATTATTTGTAAATAAGACACTTACTGAATCACAAATGGCATTGTTATCAGCATTGAATATAGCATGCACCTCAGGATACACGATTAAGTTTCTTATAGAAGCAGTATCATAACATCCTTCATTATTTTTTGCAACCATTCCGATATAAATCGTATCAGGAGATACCTGGGAAGTATCATTATAAACAAAGTCAAAAGGATTTTCCGAGCTGGTGGTATAACTGCTGTCAAGAACAGTCCGTGTAATGTCATAGAACGACCAGAAATATGTATCCCCTCCCAGTGATGTGTTATTAAGAACAACATCGATTGGAGAACAGCTTACTGTAGAATCGACGACAAATCCTGCCTCAATGTGCGGATGAACGGTTATCTGTGCCCTGGCAGTATCCCTGCAAAGAAACGGGGATGTTGTGACCATCTCGACATTATAAATGACAGAGGAAGTGCTGTTATTTTGATATGGGTGCACAGGGTTTCTGTCGTTACTTGTCGACAAATCTCCAAAATCCCAAAGATATCCGCTACCACTTACCGTATCTATATTGCCGGATGAATTATCATCGAATGTGATAGTGAGAGGAGGACAACCGATAGTAGTATCGACAAAAAAACTTGCTGATATCTCAGGAAAAACTTTCACGACCCTTTCCATCTTCTTTGTGCATATCCCTGTAGGATCAACAGTAATTAACCTTATTTCAATATCCTGTGCGGTATCGCTGTTATTATGTAAATATATGGGATTAGGATTCGGATTTGATGTATAAAAAGTATCTGCCACATACCAGTAATCATAGTTATTGTTGAATGATTTGTTCACAAATCCCACTTCCAGTGGAGAACAACCAAAGAAATTTGTCAGCGTAAAATCCGCTGTCAGGGAATCGCCGATAAAAACATTTATTTCGGCAGTATCAGGTACCTCACAGGAGGCCCCGCTGACTATAACCTTGTATTTTATATTTGAAAAAGGTGTGCAGAATGGCTTTTGAACTGTTGAATCAGATAAATATGTACTCGGAAACCATGTATAAAACAATCCTCCATCTGCAACAAGCTGAACTGTTTCGCCCCAGCAGAGTTTTGCTCCGGGCTGGCCAATACCGCTTATATAGCTGCGTGCTTCAACTGAAGCATAATTTGAGAAATACCCGTAATTTCCACCGTTTGCGGAACCCCCGTTCAGTGTTCCAAGGTGAAAAATGTTCTTTGTGTTAGATAAAATATTTTTTGAATGCTGGCCTATGGAATCAAAATCAAATTGTCCGGCCCACCATTTAGTGTTCGGTATCTTGGTAAAATTATCACCAATAAAAGTAATAGGGTCTCCGTTAAATACAAAACAATACCTTGCAGAATCATCGTCAACTTCTTCCCTTACAAGGATATTAAGCAGAAAATCTTTGTTATTATCTGTTCCCCGGGAAAATCCTATATTAAATGAACCGGTACATGCCGAGGTTGTTGGCAATACAGAACCCCCAATCTCACAACCATCTCCCGCGCCGGTGACATGAAGAACATATACTGGTTTTAAAATATCATCCGACTCAATAAGTGTTATATCAGAGTTGTTTGCTATGGTGAACATAACCTGGTCCCCTTCGTTAATCGAATAATTGTAAGTAAGGGTATTTGTCACATCAGTAACTGTTATATCAGTACCATCTTCGGTGGCAAGGATATAAGCCCTGTCATTATCAGCTGCACTAAGATCTCCCCTTAATACAATATATTCGGAGCCAATAAGGGATTCTCTCTGCCCTCCTTCATATATCGCCTCAACAGGGATTATCTGATCCCCTATCAGATCATAGCACCCTGAATCACCATCTACAGAATCGTCAGATATTGTAACTGCCACCCTTTTCCCTCCCTGAACAAATATTCTCGTTCCTGCCAGCCTTCTGTCCCTGTAATATGTGTAATTGCCCCCTCCGTTATCCCTGCCGGGTACCAGCGAGATACTCTCACCCTGCTTAAGATCCACTGAAAAGGGAGCGCTTCCCCATCCAATAATTTCTTCCGTAGGATATATCCAAATGGTAGTTGTTCCCCCGTCAACTGCAACAATATCAATGGATGAATATGCAGTCTGAGGGCTAATATTGTGATTGTCCGCACTGGTCTGGAAACTGGTATAAAACTCGTCACCCAGGGCATTGGCGCCTTTCAGAACATAAATATCAGAGTTATTCTGCTCTTCAACCTCATAATAAGCGGTAATCATCTCTGTTGAAGTAATATGTATTCCCTTTTCAAGTATCGTTGTGGGAGCAACAGGATCCAGCCTGTTTTCCACCAGCTTTCTCATATTCCAGTTGTCGGCATCACATATATCATTACCCCATAATACATATCTTAAAAAGTCGTTTGCAGGTACAGTTATGGCTATTGGCTGAAATCCGGTAGGATTAGTGAACGGATCATAAACATTTGCAGGCTGCTCAATTATTAAAAAGGCGTCAGCATCATTAACATTAGTGAAATTTAATGTTGCAGGTGCCGCTCCGCACCTGTTGCCTGGAGGATTACATGCGCAGGTGTTTTCGGCAGAATGATCCTTGGTGACAGCAGGAGCCACAAACCAGAATTCTTTGTCCAACTGTGAATAGGTATTCAGACAAAAGAGAAATGAAAAAAGTAACGTCAGTTGATTTTGCTTAGTCATTACTTAAAAAATATTTTGAAACGGAATATAATATTTTTATTTATAATCTTTTACGTAAAAAATACTTAAATTGTTCTATATCAAAAAAAAAAAACTTAATTTCATTATTTTCGTATAACTTTAAGATATAACAAATTTAAATGTTATATGTAATAAACACAAGATATCATGTATCGAATAACTATAATCTTTATTTTTCTTATCTCCTTATGTTTCCCAAACTCAATTTTTTCACAAAGATATTTTAACGAAGATTTTGAAAAGGGTATACCTGGTTTATGGGATGAAGAGATTGTTGTTGGAAGTTTATCATGGAGAACAGAAAACGGAGGTTTCGAAGATCCGCATATTCTTGAAAGATTCCCTAACAAGGCAAAGAACGGGAATTTAAATGCGCTTTTCCAGGTTCAGGGCCAGAGGGGCTGGAAAACAAAACTTATTACTCCGCCGATCGACCTGAGTTCTGCAATAAAACCGGAATTGACATTCTGGCATGCACAGGATGACTGGAGCCCGTCAGATTATGAAAAAGTAAGAGTATTCATTAAAAAAAACTTAAACAATGACTGGGGTGATCCTTGCCTTGAATACCTTTATAATACTCCAAGCTGGACACTGAGGACTTTCTTCATTCCCGACAGCATGCTCTCAGATTCTGTTTATATTGCTTTTGAAGGAGAGACCAACTGGGGTTACGGAGCCTGCATCGATTCAGTTGAAGTTACCGAGCGGGGAGCTATACCTATGTACCTTAAAGAATATGAGGCAAACCAGGATTCTTCCTATATTGTTGCCAGCGAATCAAAGAATAATCCCGTAGTAAATATCAGGTTGAATGCGTTTGGAAATATTGGAAGCCTGAACCTGAAATCTATAAGCATTACACCTCAAAACATTGATAATTCGGATATTGATAACCAGGGAGTAAAATTATTTGTTACTGATAAGCCGTATTTTAAATCCCATACTCAAATAGGAACATCAAGAACAATTTCCTCTGATACGGTCACTTTCGGGGGACTGAATTACACGCTGCCTTATGGGGATTCATACCTTTGGATCACATATGATATAAGCCCCTCAGCCAATGAACTAAATACCATAGATGCTCTTTTTGCTGCCAACAGCATTGATCTGGAACTTGATACTGCTGGGTTGCCTTTTGGTGAGAATTTATACATGGATGGAGATGAGATAGTGTATATTGTTGATGGTGATACTAACTCAGCTCCGATAGAATACAGTGTTCCTGATATAGTACTTTCTCCGGACGGAGACAGAACGGTTTATAATTCGATTTTTTACGATAATTTTGAAGGAGCTATAAACTGGATATTAAACGGTGATTTTCAAATCACCGCACCACAGGGAAAAGGCGGATTAACCGGCCGTAATCCGGATCCTGATGAAGCTTATGATGGTGTCAATGTCCTTGGAACTGACCTTACTGGTATTTTACCCAACATGGGAGACTATGAAAACTTTAAAAATTATTTCACGCAATCAGACATTATCGATTGCAGCCATTATAAAGATATCTATGCTGTATTTTTTAGCTGGATAAACAAAGAGGTGCATGACAGCCTGACTCTCAAGATTTCTGTCGATAGTACCCTGAACTGGGTAGTTGCCAAAGATTATAAAACAGAAAAAGCAGATAATCTCTGGAATTATTCAATGGTTGACTTGTCGCCATTCGGGGCAGAAAGGAAAAGAAATGTAAGTATACGTTTCAATATGGGGCCTACGGATGGAAGTAATGTCGCCAGCGGTTTGAATGTTGATAATTTTGCTGTTGTGGGCGACTATCTGGCAAATGATATCGGGGTTACCGGAGTATTGCTGCCAAAACACGGATGCGGGCATACAAGCACCGATTCAATTAAAATAGTGATAAGAAACTATGCCGGAGAGGCTACCAGGGATACTATCCCAATAATATTCACCATTAATGGAGGTTTAAACTACGATTATGACACTATTTTCCAGTCAATACCTGTTGATGACAGTATTGTTGTAACCCTGGATAAAACAATGGATTTGTCTTCTCCGGGGATCTATGATGTTATAATTGCAACTGATTATAGTGAAGATGAGGATAGTACCAATGATGGCAATAGTTTTGACTTATATGTTCAGAACACTATAACTCCTGATGATACTGAGGATTTTGAAACAGAAAAAGGATTATGGAGATCTGAGGGCAGAAACTCAACATGGCAGTGGGGAACTCCGGCTGCAGGAGCTTATCCTCCTCCGTCAGGGAATAAAGCATGGATAACAAATATCAATAAAAATTATTTAAATAATGATTCTTCGTTCGTTGAAAGTGTATGCTATGACCTTTCAGATAATACCAGGTATATGGCAGAGATTTCATACTGGCTTGATACAGAACCTGCAGATGACGGATTTACAATCCAGTACTCTGTTGATGAGGGATCAAACTGGATGTTACTGGACACGAATGAATACGGATGGCCCTTAAACTGGTTTACTGACAGCGTATCAGCCTTATCATCAAGAGGCTGGTCAGGACTTAGCAGTGGCTGGAAAACGGTTAAGCAGTTATTGCCTTTGTCCACTGTTAATGAGCCGAAAGTAAAATTCAGGATAGCCTTTGCCAGTGATAGTATAAACGTTGACCAGGGCCTTGCTTTTGACGATTTTAAAATATTTGAGGCACCTCCTGATATAGGAATTGTATCAATTGATTCGGCAGGGGATGATTGCCAGTATGCCAATCCTGACCAGTTTTCGGTATCAATAAGGAATTTCGGCCCGAATGACATGGAAGCCGGGGATACTATCCTTGCAGGTCTGGATATTGATGCAGGATCACAATCATATAACGAACAACTTGTTTTATCAGGCAGCCTGCCTGCGGGCAGTACTTTAGTATACAAATTCAGCCAGGCAGCCGCTATAACTGATCCCGGAATATATAATGTTACTGCATACACATTTAGTGATGATGACCCGTGGTTCTATAATTATAATAATGATACTGCGACCTTAATGTTTGAAGTATTACAGAACCCGACAACAAACTGGATTGATACTATAACAACAAAAGAGCCTGATACCATCGTGATCAGACCCAATGTCCCGCCGATACCAGGCTATAGTTACCTGTGGGAGGACATATCAACTGCAGACAGCCTGCATGTTACAAAAGCTGATGTTTACTATGTTACAATTACTGACTTTGCGGGAAACGGATGTCAGACGGTCGACTCAATACTCATTGAGCTGCTGTTCAACGATATAGGTGTTGACGCACTGGTAAATCCTGCTTCCGACTGTGAGATTGGCGCTAACCAGTACGTTACTGTCAGGTTAAAGAATTTCGGTACTGACAGTATTGATAAGGATGAAGAAGTGATAGTGGCATTTGAATTCAATGACGGGTTGCCCGTTGTTGATACAATCATTCTGGATGAAAAACTGCCCAGAGGGAAAACCATACTGCGTGATTTTACAAAAATGCCGCTTGACCTGTCAGCTATCAGCACCTATAAATTTAAGTTATATACTGATATGGCAGGCGATACTGTATTAAGTAATGATACGCTGATAACTTATGTTGAAGTATTCGGATATCCGACAGTAGATATAGGACCCGACACAACGGTCAAAGCTCTGACCTATACATTGGATCCCGGCAGCGGTTACAGTGCCTATTTATGGGAAGATGGAGATCCCGGCCAGGTTCATGTGGTTGAGTCATCAGGTGTATATTATGTCACCGTGTGGGATGAGAATGGCTGTGAAGCATATGATACGGCAAATATCAGAATTAAGATACGTGATATTTCAGCAAATGCATTAATCAGTCCGGTGAGTAACTGCAGTTTCCCGGCTAACGCCAATGTACAGCTTGAAGTCATGAATACCGGCAATGATACATTAATCTTAGGTGATAAAATATATGTGAGATATAAACTTGACAGTAATCCTTATAAAACAGCAACTGTAACAGTGGGCCCGGATATGCCCCCTGCTTCAACATATATTCACACATTTACTGAGACAGTCAATTTAAGTGCTTCCGGTGATTATCAGTTTATTATGGTTGCAACCACTGATAATGATCTTCGTGCCAGCAATGATACACTTCCTGAAACAATATATGCATATCCCGAGCCTGTGGTTGACTTCGGACTGGATGATCCGTATATTGTTGAAGCGCCGCAGGTAATACTTGATGCAGGCTATGGGGCATACTACGATTATGAGTGGCAGGACGGACACGATGAGCAAACATATGTGGTTACATCATCAGATTATTACAGCGTAACAGTAACGGATACACGTACGGAATGCTATTCATCCGATAATATCACTATTTTCCTGATCTTAACAGATATTGGCGTTACGGGTATCAATTTATCTGAAGATATGTGCAGTGGTATTTTCAATGACGTGGAGGTTGAAATAAGTAATCTTGGGAACCAGGTTATAGCTATAAGTGATAATATTTATGTAAAATATTATCTTGATGAAGATCTTATCGGTGATGAATTCGTTGTAAGGCAAAGTGCCCTCGGCTTTGGACAAAAAATAGATTTTCAGCTGAGCTCAACTATTAACCTGAGTGAGGCCGGCAGTAAGGTGTTTACTATATATTCCGTGCTGGAAAGTGATATTAAACCTGTGAATGATACATTAACATTGAATATCGATATAAAGCAAAGCCCTGTTGTTGATTTCGGAGATAATAACGGAGTACTTAATACAACCCTTCCTCATGTTCTTGATGCCGGAGCAGGAAATAAATCGTATTACTGGCAGGATGCTACAACAAACCCGACCTATACTGTCACAAGTCCGGGTGTATATACCGTAACTGTAACAGCATATAATGATTGCCAGACAATTAAGTCAGTGAGAGTAAATATGCCATCCGGAATTAACAACACAGCTGAAAATACCATACAGGTTAAAATCTATCCAAACCCTGCAAATAATATCCTTAACCTTGAGATAGATGTTAGCGGCTCTGGCGGCTTGAATTATGAAATATTAAATGCCCAGGGTATGCTGATTTATAACAATGAAATAAAGACAGACAGACTTTATAATGAAACGATCGATATTTCAGGTTATTCAAAAGGGATCTATTACATAAAAATATTTAATAAAAGCATAATACATATTAGTAAAGTAATTATTTTCTGATTACATACAATAAGAGATAAAAGGGGCTGTCCTGAAAGACATATAACGTCATTA
>CAZBUF010000250.1:0-1717 GCA_964495025.1 uncultured Bacteroidales bacterium
TTACATTTGTTATGAATGAAAATTATAAGGACCTGGAGGGAAGTTTCCTTGAACTTGCTTCATCCAGGGGAATAGTTGGCATCAATGGACACAGATCTGTCGGTGGATTCCGGGCATCTATATACAACGCATTAGCAAAGGAAAGTATAATGGTGTTGATTGATGCAATGAAAGAATTTGAAGCTAAACATTAATATTATATTTTAAAAATTTTATTAACCATGACCAAAGTATTGATAGCTACCGAAAAGCCTTTTGCACCTGCTGCAATAAAAGGTATGAAACAAATATTGGATGATGCCGGATTTGAAATGCAGTTGCTGGAAAAATACACGGATAAAAATGATTTGATAAAAGCTGTGGATGATGCCAATGCGGTTATTATCAGAAGTGATATTATCGATGAAGAAGTAATAAATGCGGGAAAAAACCTTAAAATAGTTGTCAGGGCCGGAGCAGGTTACGATAATGTTGATTTAAAGGCTGCGTCAGCAAAGAACGTTGTTGTTATGAACACCCCCGGTCAAAATTCAAATGCAGTGGCCGAACTGGCGATAGGAATGATGATATACCTTAACAGAAAAGGATTTGACGGTTCCGCAGGAACAGAGCTAAAAGGCAAAACACTGGGTCTTCATGCCTACGGAAATGTTGGTAAATTATTGGGAAAGATCGCCAAAGGTTTTGGAATGACTGTACATGCATACGATCCTTATATTGATAAAAAAATCATTGAGAATGACGGAATAATCTGTGAAAAAGATGTGAAAAACCTTTATAAAAAATGTCAGTATGTTGCTGTTATTATTCCGGCTACCAGTGAAACCAAAGAGTCAATTAACTATGATCTTCTTTCTTTGATGCCTAAAGACGCTACACTTGTTAATCCTGCAAGAAAAGAGATCATATGCGAAAAGTCAATTTTAAGGATGTTTGAGGAAAGGGATGATTTCAGGTTTATTTCTGATATAATTCCCGGTTGTAAAGACGAGATAGCAGGGAAATATGAAGGCAGATATCTTTTCACACCAAAGAAAATGGGCGCTCAGACTTCTGAAGCAAATATAAATGCAGGACTTGCAGCCTCAAATCAAATAGTGAAATTTATCAAACAAGGAGATAAAACATTCCAGGTTAATTGATTATTTAATATTTTTCCTGTTATAGGATTTGTTTCATTTCAATCCTTCATATATTAGTGGTTGTAATATAATAAGTATTGGATTTTAATACTTACTAAATGTAATTATATGACTTTAATAAAGCCATTTAAAGGATTCAGGCCGGAAAAGGAGCTCGCTGGGAAAATTGCAGCCAGACCCTATGATGTCTTGAGTTCAGAGGAAGCAAGAGAAGAAATCAGAAATAATCCATATTCATTCCTGCATGTAACCAAACCCGAAGTGGATCTTCCGGAGGATGTGGATCTGCACTCTGAACAGGTGTATAAAAAAGGAAGGGAGAACCTGTCAAAGATGATAGAAGACGGGTTATTACTGCAGGATGCCGAACCCTGCTTTTATATTTATGCACAGAGCTTTCAAAACAGTACCCAATATGGTATCTTAGGCTGTGCCCATATCAACGATTATGTCAATAATAAAATCAAAAAACACGAACTTACAAGGCCGGATAAGGAACTGGATCGGATAAATCTTATGAAATATCATAATTTTCATGCTGAACCGGTATTCTTTGCTTACAAGGATAATGAAGA
>CAZBUF010000251.1:0-6946 GCA_964495025.1 uncultured Bacteroidales bacterium
ACCCTTCCCTGTCACCATCTCTTTTGCTAAGCTTTCCTTTTCCACCGGGCTTAAGAATCAATGGCAGGTGAGCAAACGCGGGCATCTCTTCTTCCCATCCCAGGTACCTGTATAATATTACATGAAGCGGTAATGAAGGCAGCCATTCTTCCCCTCTTATAACATGGGTTATTTTCATCAGGTGATCGTCAGTAACATTAGCCAGGTGGTATGTGGGCAAACCATCTGACTTAAAAAGCACCTTGTCGTCAAGTGACGATGTATTGAACCTGACTTCCCCCCTGATAATATCATTAATTATTATCTCTTCATTTTCAGGCATTTTAAAACGGATAACATAAGGAACACCTGATTGAATGAGATTTTTGGTTTCGGATTCAGGCAGCGACAGAGAGTTTCTGAAGCCGGCCCTGTTTGAAGCATCATATGAGAATACTGACTTCTTTGCCTCAGCTTTCTTTCGCAAATCTTCGAGCTCCTCCGCAGTGTCAAAAGCATAATAGGCATATCCGTCATTGAGCAGCCGGCTGATATATTTTGTATAAATATCCTTTCTCTTCGATTGAAGGTAGGGCCCGTAATTTCCCCCTGTAACGGGACCTTCATTAAACTGAATGCCACACCATTTAAGAGAATCAATAATATACTCCACAGCCCCTGGAACAAACCTGGACTGATCTGTATCCTCGATTCTTAAAATAAAATCACCCTTATGTTTTCGTGCAAAAAGGTAGTTAAATAAAGCCGTTCTAACGCCACCAAAGTGAAGAGGTCCTGTAGGACTGGGGGCAAAACGCACTCTGACTTTCGGGTTTTCCATGTATAGTCTGTGTTGAAGTATTTAAGGCAAATATAAAGAAAAAATGACGACAAAAAGGGGATCAGGGCGCTGTCCCTATTTAAAGGGAGCTGTCCCTTCTATATTTTCAAGAATGATGCGTGTGGCTCCCTGTTTTTCCGATACATATTTCGCAGCTATTTTGCCGGCCCGTTCCCTGGTAGACGTATCCTGCAATTCATCAAAATGCTGCTTTAAAACACTGTAACTGCAAACAGGAAATGCTCCTCCCAGCTTAACAAGATCAACTGCTTCCTGGAATTTTTTATGCCTTGGCCCGAAAATTACGGGGAGCCCGAATACCGCAGCTTCGAGTATGTTATGTATGCCGGCGCCAAAACCTCCCCCTATATATGCAATGTCACCATATCTGTAAAGTGAGGACAAGATCCCAACGCTGTCAATTATAAGGACATCATACTTGCTGATATCATTAATATTAGCTGATGAAAATTTTACCAGGGGCTTTTTAATGCTCCTCTCCAGACGATGAATATTCTTATCGCCGGTTTCATGCGGAGCTATTATATATTTTATGTTATGAGAATCTTTATTTATATACCCTGTTAATATCTCCTCATCCTTCTTCCATGTACTTCCACAAATGATAACCATACTGTTTTGCCCGAACTTTTCCACAATTTCAATTCTTTTTGATTGCCCGGCAATTTCAGCAACCCTGTCAAACCTTGTATCTCCTGAAATGGTTATATCATTTAATCCGGAATATTCCAAAAGCTGTCTTGATACATTGTTCTGGACAAAAATACGGGTGAACCTGAATAATATTTTTCGGAAGAATTTACCGTACCACTTAAAGAATATCTGATCCTGCCTGAAGTTCGCAGATATAAGGTAAACAGGAATATCATGAGCGTTCAGCTGAGCCAGGTAGTGATACCAGAATTCATATTTAATAAAGAACGCCTTTGAAGGTTTTACAAGTTTTATGAATTTTGATGCATTCTTTCCTGTATCTAACGGCAGGTAAAATATATAATCGGCATGCTCATAGTTTTTTCTTATTTCATATCCTGACGGGGAAAAAAAAGTAAGAAGGATATTTATTGAATCGTCAGACTTTTTAAGTGCCTCTATTACCGGCCGCCCCTGCTCAAATTCTCCCAGGGATGCAGCATGGAACCAGAATAATTTATCAGATGGGAATACCTGTTCTTCAATAAGGCCAAATATTTTTTTTCTTCCACGAATCCATGCCCGGGCTTTTTTACTGAATAATGATGCAATTAAGATACCAATGTAGTATGCCTTAATTCCTAAAGAATATAAAAAAGCCATATGATCAGGGTTTTGTACAAAATTAGATTTTTGAACCAAAAGAACAACGATAAACTGTAAACTTATAGCGGGCACATCACATTTTAACCGGGCGATTTGAACAAATGACAGCTGAACTTTGTTATTTGTATAGATTCTAAATAAAAATAAAAAACAAAATTATGGCTTTTGAATTACCACAACTGGATTATAACTATGATGCCCTCGAACCTTATATAGATGCAGAGACAATGCGAATTCATCACTCGAAGCATCATAATGCGTATACAGCTAAACTTAATGACGCAATAAAAGGCACAAAACTGGAGGGTAAAACAATAGAAGAAATATTAAAGAATGCATCCTCACATCTTGCTGCTGTAAGGAATAACGGGGGAGGTTATTATAACCACAATTTATTCTGGAAGATACTCTCGCCGCAAGGCGGAGGATTGCCAAAAGGTGATCTGCTGAATGCTATAAATAAGACATTCGGATCGTTTGATAATTTTAAAACTGAATTTTCAAATACTGCTGCAAATATCTTCGGATCAGGTTGGGCCTGGTTAGTTATAAGCAACGGGGAATTAATGATCACATCAACGGCAAATCAGGCAAATCCGCTTATGGATATTGCAGGTGTTAAAGGTATTCCCATATTGGGCCTTGATGTCTGGGAGCATGCATATTATCTGAAATATCAGAACAGGAGGCCGGAATATATTTCTGCATTCTGGAATATTATTAACTGGGATGAAGCAGAAAGCAGATTTTAGATTAGGGTTACTATTAGTATTATGTTTCGAAGAACCCGGCTTTTGCCGGGTTTTTTATTTTATAGGCAGCTGTAAAACTTAATAATTTAATTATGTTAATATGCTTTTATCAGAGAGAAAAAATTTGTAAATTTGAGTATATATCACATGCTAATTATTAATCATATTTTATAACAGTTATGGAAATAAAACTACCTGAATTGCCTTACTCGCCGGATGCATTATCACCTTATATTGGCAAAACAACTCTTGAGTTTCATTATGGGAAACACCATCAGGCATATGTAAATAACCTGAATAATTTAATAAAGGGCACAAAGTTTGAGAATGCGGGCCTTGAGCAGATAATAAAAGAGGCTGAAGGGCCGGTATTTAATAACGGGGCGCAGGTCTGGAATCACACTTTCTACTTCCTTGCATTTAATCCGAAGGGAGCAAAAGAGCCGAAACAACCCCTGGCTGAAGCAATAAACAGATCATTCGGATCATTTGAAGTGTTCAGGGAGAAATTTTCGGATGCTGCAGCTACTTTATTTGGCTCAGGCTGGGCATGGCTTGTCAAAAAGGATGATGGTTCACTGGAGATTGTAAAGGAGAGTAATGCGGGCAATCCTCTGAGAAACGGACTGAAGCCCGTGTTAACATGCGATGTGTGGGAACATGCTTATTACCTGGATTACCAGAACAGGAGACCTGATTATATTAAAGCTTTCTGGAATATTCTTGACTGGGATGTAATATCCGGAAGGTATTAGTGTGCCTATATCAATCCCAGTTTCCGTATTTTTTCAATATCCCCTGGTGTGTCTACGCCTATGTTATCATATTCCGTAATTTCAACCTTTATTTTATATCCGTTTTCTATCCATCTTAGTTGTTCGAGAGATTCGGCTATTTCAAGGGGAGAAGGTGATAATTCTGCAACTGACAGGAGAGTCTCTTTTTTATAGGCATACAATCCTACATGTATATAGAATTGATGTGATGTGAACCATTTATTTTCTTTGTTACCTCTGACAAAAGGGATAGGGGAACGGCTGAAATATATAGCTTCATTATTGCCGTTAATTATCACCTTTGTTTTATTAACATCGAAAATTTCTTCGGCGTTTCCTGCAGGTCTGATTAGCGTTGCGATCCTTGATCCTCCTTCTTTAAAGCATGCTTTAAGGTCATTAAGCTGTTCAGGCTTAAGAAATGGTTCGTCACCCTGAATATTTATAACTTTAGCAAATTCTGAACCTGTCTCCTTTTCAATATTTATTAATGCTTCCGCACACCTATCGGTACCACTTTTATGGCTTGCCGATGTCATAATAACATTACCGCCGAAGTTTTTTACAGCTGAAAAGATCCTTTTATCATCTGTAGCGACATAAACATTCTTTACTGCCAGGGCCGCCTGTTCATATACTCTTTGGATCATGGGTTTTCCGCCAATATCAACCAGCGGTTTACCGGGAAATCTTGTTGAAGAATACCGTGAAGGAATAATACCTATGAAATCAGCCTGCATATTATATTTTAGGTTTAATTAACACTTGCAAATTAGCAAATAACTTTTAATATTGTAATTTTGTCATATATTAATTATTTTAAAAATTTGATTTAAGTTATTTAAAACTAAGAGTTTTAATAAGGATTAACGTTTTTATCAGTGAAATTATTTTAATATAGTCCGTCAATATTGCAGGTTATGGAGATTCAAAAGATAAAGCAACGTTTTGGCATAATTGGAAGTTCGGCAAGTCTGGACAGGGCTATTGATATTGCTGTTCAGGTTGCCCCTACGGATCTGTCCGTTTTGATAAGCGGTGAAAGCGGGGTAGGAAAAGAGGTATTTCCGAAGATCATTCATCAGTACAGCTCGCGGAAACACGGCTCATACATAGCTGTTAACTGCGGAGCTATTCCTGAAGGGACAATAGATTCCGAATTATTCGGGCATGAAAAAGGTTCATTTACAGGTGCTGTTGACAGCAGAAAAGGATATTTTGAAGTTGCACACGGAGGGACAATATTTCTTGATGAAGTAGCGGAGCTCCCTCTTTCAACCCAGGTGAGGCTTTTACGGGTTCTTGAAACAGGCGAGTTCCTGAAGGTAGGTTCTTCAAAAGTCATTAAAACAAATGTCAGGGTCATCGCAGCAACAAATATCGATATTCTGCTGGCTATTCACCAGGGGAAGTTTCGCGAGGACCTGTATTACAGACTAAATACGGTTCCCATAGAAATACCGCCGTTAAGGGTAAGAAAAGAAGATATACGGTTATTGTTCAGAAAATTTGCTTCGGATTTTGCCGAAAGGAACCGTATGCCTTCGGTTTCTCTCACTGAAGATGCAAATGAAATATTACAAAATTACAGGTGGCCCGGAAACATAAGGCAATTAAAAAATATAGCCGAACAGATCTCAGTCATTGAAGAAGAACGTAAAATAGATGGTGATATTCTCCGCGGGTATCTCCCTGATTACTATGAATCAAAGCTTCCGGTTGTTTACGATGCAGTCGATCAGAAGACTTTTTCTACTGAAAGGGAGATCCTCTATAATATCCTTTTTGATATGAAGCAGGATGTTAATGATCTGAAGAAGCTTGTTTACGAAATAATGCAAAAGGGAGAAACAGATGTTGAGATTCAGCAAAATAATGCCCAGATTATTAAGAAACTTTACAAAAGCGTGGAACCCATTGTTCAGAGCGAAAAATCCGATAAGAAATTCGATTTGGATCATATGCAGAATGGAAATATTCAGGATACCGAAGAGATACTCGAAGAGTCACTGTCACTGGAAGACAAAGAAAAAGAATTAATCATTAAAGCATTATATAAGCATAAAGGCAAAAGAAAATATGCTGCTGAAGAACTTGGTATATCAGAACGGACACTTTACAGGAAAATTAAAGAGTATGATATTGAATAATATGATAAAACCATTAAAATATTCAGGGATATTCAGAGTGAGAGGAATTTTAGCAATTACAACGGCCATTATTATAATTTTAAGTTCCTGCACAATAAAGTTAGGCTCGTTATCTTTTGGCTATTCTGCAAAAGGGGCATCCACAACCGGATTAAAGACCGTGTCGGTGCAATTTATTGAAAACCGTGTTATTGAAAATAACGGAGGTATAGTTCAGCCAACATTTAGCCAGGAATTTACAGATGCTTTAAAAGATTATATTCAGTCAAATACAAATCTGATACTTATTAATGGGGTAGGAGATGCTGATTTTGAAGGCGAGGTTATTACATATGATCTGAAACCTGTATCAATAACTGCTAATGAGATTGCAGCACAAAACAGATTTACCATTTCTGTTAAAATCAGGTTTGTAAATAATGTAAATCCTGAAATGGATTTTGAGAATAACTTTTCACGTTATGAAAACTATGAAAGCAGCTTATCATTCGAAGACGCTCAGAACGTATATACAAAAGATATCACGGATCTGTTGATCGAAGACATATTTAACAGGGCTTTTGTTAACTGGTAAATATTAACAGAGTATTGTTATTTAAAGGATTAATGGAAAAACAGAAATTAATAGAATATATTAAAAATCCTGAACGACTTGATGAAAAGAGCATCAGCCAGATTAGTCATCTTACGGATGAATACCCATATTTTCAGACAGCCCACTTGCTGGCAGTAAAGAATTTATTCAAAATAAACAGTAAAACTTTCAAGTCGCGGTTAAACCTGACCGGGGCATATGTCACTGACAGGAAAATCCTTTACGAACTTCTTCACCCGCTTCGTCCGAAAAAAGAAATTGATGCCGGCGATTATGATATAGAAGCAAAAAAAGCAGATAAGAAAAATAGAGATTCATTAAAAGAGAACATCGATAATACCGTAAGTTACCAGCGTTCTGAATTTGAAAACGATAAATATTTAAGTATGGACCTCGTGCCTGACATATCTATTGATGTCAGGAAAGAATATGGTAAAGGTATAGAACTGGATGATATGGTCTTTACTCTGAACAACCGTGATATTCCGGGGATTGTACATGAAATGGATGACTACCGGGAATCAGACGTTGAA
>CAZBUF010000252.1:0-7031 GCA_964495025.1 uncultured Bacteroidales bacterium
ATAAAAATGGGGTAGTGTTGCCGTTCCGCATAAAGCGGAACGGGCAGTCCGTAAGGGGGATGCATTACTTCGAAAAGCCATTTACTCGCTGCGCTCGCAAATGTTCTTTTTTATTGCTCAAAATTCCTCAAGCAAGCTTGGGAATTTCTCACAATAAAAAACCCGCTATACCTTCGGTGCACCGGGCTTTTCTTGTAGCTGAGGCAGTGTTGCCGTTCCGCATAAAGCGGAACGGGCAGTCCGTTTGAAGGCCACTTTACTTCGAAAAAGCCTTACTCGCTATGCTCGCTGTGTCTTTTTTCCTGTCACCACTTTGAAAGCAAGCTTTCAGTGGTGCCAAAAAAAGCCACACACTTTCGTGTACGGCTTTTTCTCAGTAGCGGGGGCAGGACTTGAACCTACGACCTTTGGGTTATGAGCCCAACGAGCTACCAACTGCTCCACCCCGCAATATATCTTATGTATTTTTCGGCTTTGGAAAGCTGCAAAGGTAATCTAACTTTGCTAAAACTCAAAATAATTAACCTAAATTCACAGGGGCCATAAAAACATTTTCATATTATGCTCTTGCCCTAAATCTTTATTATATTTGCGTAACTAAATAATTTTAAATGGCCGGGAATAAAGACAACAGATCATTTCTTGAAAGAGTAAAATCTAAGTACAGGTTGTCAATCTATAGAGATGAGAGTTATAAGGAAGTGTTGAATTTAAAACTCTCAAGACTTAATGTGATAACTTTTATCTCTGTTACTACAATTATTTTTCTGGCTATAGTAATATCAATAATAGCCTATACCCCTGTCAGGGAACTTATTCCGGGATATCCTGACGAGAAAACAGTGAGGGATATACGCATGAATTTTGTAAAACTTGACTCCCTTGCCTATGAAATTGAAAAGAGAGACAGGTATTTTGAGAACCTGAATAAAATAATCTCAGGTAAAGAACCTGATAGCCATGAGAGTGTTGTTGACACAACGATAAATTATGAAAATATTTCATTTTCCCCTTCCACTGAAGATTCTGTGTTACGCAGCCTGATCGAGCAAGAAGACCAGTACAGCCTTTCAATAGTTGATGATAAAAAACTAGTGTCTTCAATATCCAAAGCCCATTTTTTCCCGCCGATAAAGGGAATAGTCACTAACTCCTTTAATTTGCGGAACAATCATTACGGTACCGATATTGTCGCTGCACCTGACCAGGTGGTTAAAGCGGTACTTGAAGGCACAATAACAATGGCTACATGGACACTTGACCTGGGCTGGATAATTCAGATACAACATGAAAATAACCTGCTGTCAGTATATGCTCATAACGCCGAACTGTTGAAAAAGGTTGGTGAGTATGTGAAAGCAGGCGAACCTATTGCAATTATAGGTAACTCAGGGGAATTGACCACCGGCCCGCATCTGCATTTTGAACTCTGGCATAACGGTACCCCCTTAAATCCTGAAGATTTTATATTCTTCTAAATTCAGCATAACTTTCAGCATTAGCAAACAAATAGTTATAACCTATTAATGAAAAAAAGAATTGCGGTTCTTGGCTCCACGGGCTCAATAGGCACTCAGGCACTTAATGTTATTGAAAAAAATCCTGAAAAGTTTGAAGTTGAGGTCCTTACCGCTAACAGAAATGCTGATCTCTTAATTGAACAGGCCTCCAGGTTTAAGCCAAAACATGTGGTTATTGCCGATGATAATAAATACAACACCGTTAAAGAAGCATTAGCCGGCCTGCCTATAGTGGTACACGCAGGAGGAGACTCTATTAACCATGTAGCTGGCCTTGATCACATTGATATCGTTTTGATTGCCATGGTAGGTTTTGCCGGGCTGTCTCCTACAATTTCAGCTGTTCGCGCAGGAAAAGATATTGCCCTGGCAAATAAAGAGACACTGGTGGTTGCCGGCAAGCAGGTTACTGAACTGGCAAAAAAGAATAAAGTGCATATCTATCCTGTTGATTCCGAACATTCGGCGATATTTCAGTGCCTGGCAGGTGAAAATAGCAACACTGTTGAAAAGGTCTATCTGACAGCCTCGGGAGGGCCCTTCCGCGGAATGCCTTACCATAAACTTGAAAAAGTTACTAAGGAACAGGCCCTGGCACATCCGAACTGGAATATGGGAAGCAAGGTGACAATTGACTCTGCAACATTAATGAATAAAGGGCTGGAGGTTATCGAAGCAAAATGGCTGTTTGGCCTTGAACCCTCACAGATAGAAGTGATTGTACACCCCCAGTCAATAATACATTCAATAGTACAGTTTAAAGATGGCTCAATGAAGGCTCAAATGGGACTGCCGGATATGCATCTGCCGATTCAGTATGCACTGGGTTACCCTGAAAGAATAACATCAGACCTGCCACGGTTCAATTTTTACGATTATCCCGGATTGACCTTTGAGAAACCTGACTTTAAGGTTTTTCGTAACCTTGATCTGGCATATAGATCAATAAGCAAGGGAGGTAACATGCCGTGCATACTTAATGCTGCAAATGAAGCCGCAGTTGAGGCCTTTCTGAAAGATAAACTAAAATTCCTGAAAATCCCGGAGATAATCGAAGGTACCATGAATAAAGTGACATTCATCCCGGATCCTGCACTTGAAGACTACTCACGGTCAGATACAGAAGCCCGCATAATTGCAAATCAACTGATTGAAAGTTAAAATTATTCCGGTTCTGCGGAATTTATGGTGAGATTTTAAATATTGATGCTATTTTTGCATCTGCTTTAAATATGATAAAAATCAAAAGTTAATGAATGTAATTATACAGATTTGCCAGTTATTGCTTAGTTTATCCATACTCGTAATTCTTCATGAGTCAGGGCACTTTTTAACTGCAAAGCTCTTTAAAACAAGGGTCGAGAAGTTTTACCTGTTCTTTAATCCGTGGTTCTCACTGTTTAAGATCAAAAAGGGAGACACTGAGTATGGTATCGGCTGGGTGCCGCTGGGCGGTTATGTGAAAATATCAGGGATGATTGATGAATCACTCGACAAGGAACAGCTTAAGAAACCTCCCCAACCCTACGAATTCCGTTCAAAACCATCATGGCAGCGTCTGCTGATAATGCTTGGAGGGGTGCTGGTAAACCTGATTGTCGGTATTATAATCTATTCATTTGTATTACTTGCCTGGGGGGAAAAATACCTGCCAAATAAGAACCTGACTGACGGCATATGGTGTATCGATTCTCTTGCCACTGATATAGGGCTTGAAAATGGCGATAAAATAATATCCGTTAATGATGTACAGCCTGAAAGGTATTCCGATATCCTGGGAGAGCTGATCTTCGGAGGTACGGTTAAAGTTTTAAGAAATGGCGAAGAGCAGGATATTGATATCCCTGAGGATTTTGTCGGTAAGCTGGTGGAAAATAGAAAAGTATTGCTTATTTACCCGAGAATCCCCTTCATTATTGCGGAAATCCCGGATACCTCCATTAATAATCACGCCGACCTCATGACAAAAGACATGATTGTGGGGATTGAAGGTATACCGATAAAATATTATGACGAATATAAACCGATAATCGACACTTTAAAAGGTAAAGAAATTACTCTTGATATCAACAGGGGAGGCATAGTAAAAACAGTTGAAGCCCGTGTGTCAGATAAAGGAAAGTTTGAGATATCCATAGCTATACCTGGTTTCAGGGATATGGAAAAACTTGGCCTGTATGAGTTTAACACCAAAAAATTCACTTTTCTGAGCGCTATACCTGCAGGATTGAAAAAGGCAAAAGATAAGCTCGGATTTTACATCAGACAGTTTAAGCTTATTTTTAATTTTAAAACCGGCGCATATAAAGGACTGGGAGGTTTCGGTGCTATAGGAGGATTGTTCCCCCCCGAATGGGAATGGCAGGCGTTCTGGGAAATAACGGCATTTTTATCACTGATACTTGCATTCATGAATATCCTCCCAATACCTGCACTGGACGGCGGCCATGTCACGTTCCTGTTATTTGAGATGATCACAGGCCGGAAACCCGGTGATAAATTTCTTGAATATGCCCAGATAACAGGTATGATAATCCTATTGTCAATATTGCTGTATGCAAATGGCAATGATATTGCCAGGTTAATTCAAAACTGGATCGGGAAATAGCAGAATTTATAGAAATATTATTATACTTAACCTTTATTGTAAAATATTCATAAATTTGTACTTAAATAAATAAAGAAGCCAGCTATGAATTCAAATATATTTCTTATAGGTACACCCGGCCCGGTTGAAATTATAATAATTGTCCTTGTGATACTCCTGTTATTCGGAGGGAGAAAAATACCTGAACTCATGAGGGGCCTGGGACAAGGTATGAAAGAATTTAAGAAAGCATCAAAGGGCGAAGATTCAAAAGATACACCGGAACCTATAGAGGAAAATAAAAAGTAAGTCTGACTAAAATTTTTTATACCTGTCATTTAATTATCTTAATTAATTGGCAGGTATTTTTTTATCTTAAATGAAACAGATGAATATAAGGAAAATGTTATTCGGATGCTTGCCGCTGCTGATGTTGACTGTGTCAGGATTTGATATCAACAAATCTCCTTCACCAGGCTATTCCCGGGTTTATTTACAACAGCCTGATACCATGCCCCGGCACCCCGATCTGTTCTATGAATACCGCATCGCCGAATTAAATAAACTTACCCCGGTTGAGCTGGAATATAACGGGATCGTAAAAGAATGCATTGAAACTTATACTATAAAGAGGAGGGACGAATTTGCGAAAGTCATCGGACTGGCAGAACTGTATTTCCCGATTTTTGATGAGATGCTTGATAAATATGGCCTTCCCCTGGAATTAAAATATTTAACCATTGTGGAATCAGGACTGAACACTAATGCCAGGTCAAAGTCAGGTGCTGTCGGATTATGGCAGTTTTTACTGAATACCTGCAGACTGTTTGACCTGGAAGTGAACTCATATATTGATGAACGTAAAGACCCTTACAAATCCACTGATGCTGCCTGCAGATATCTTCAATACCTGTATAATACCTTTAACGACTGGCAGCTGGTCCTTGCTTCATATAACGGGGGGCCGGGAGATATCAGAAAAGCAATAGAACGAAGCAACGGCAAAACCGGTTACTGGGAAATAAGGCCGCATCTCACCACACAGGCGCAAAACTATGTGCCCGCCTTTATCGCCTCTTATTACCTGATGACCTATTATAAAGAACATAATATTGAACCTGTGATTCCCGCTTATACATACAAAAATACCGATACGTTGTGGATAAATTACCCGGTGTCGTTTAAACAGATAAGCGAGATCACGGGAGTGTCAACTGAAGACCTGAAGTTCCTCAATCCTATCTATATAAAAGAGTTCATCCCTGATATGGGTAAACCTGCACTGTTGACATTGCCCTCGGGAATAGTTCAGGAATACCTCAGGAACGAGTCGCGTATTATCGGGAAATCTTTTGCAAAACAGGATTACAATTCAATGGCCGATGATGCCGGCTCAACTGACAACAAGATTAAAATTATCCATACCGTTCATAAAGGCGAGTTCTTCCATAAGATTGCCCTCAAATATAATTGTACACTCGAGAATATAAAGGCATGGAACGGACTTACCGATAATTTCCTTTACCCCGGTCAGGAACTTATAATATGGGTAGAACCTGAATGACTTCAGGGATACTATCCTCCTTACAGATACCTTCAAGGATACTATCCTGCCTGCAAATACCCTTTGGGATAGTATCCCTTATACAAATAATTTTAGTATCTTATCAGCACCAAAAATTATTATTATGCAAAAATTTAAAATTCCGCTGTTTATATTGTTAGCTGTTACTTTTTCATGCAGTGTAAAGGACAGGAAGCCTTTGCTTCCAACGGTTGCCGGCAGGGCAGGCGATATTACTATCGTTGTAAACGATGCTGAGTGGAACGCTCAGGCCGGAGAGGAGTTCAGAAGAATATTCAATAATGGCTACCAGATGCTGCCTCAGTATGAGCCGGTTTTTGATATCATTCATGTGACACATAAAACATTTGGAAATGTTTTTAAATCACAGAGAAATATAATAATTGCTGAAATACTGCCCCGCCATGAAAAGCCCGGGATAGCAGTGGCAAAGGATGTATGGGCAAAGCCGCAACTGGTTATCACACTTTACGGAGCCGATGATAAGGCAATAGCCGCACTATTGAAAAAGCACGAAAAGAAAATAATTGAACTGCTGGAGGATATTGAGAGAAAACGGCTGATGGATATTTATATGAAGAACCAGGACATGGCCATTGCATTGAAACTCAAGGATAAACATAATATATCTCTCAACATACCAAAGGGTTATAGTCTTGATGTCGACTCTCCGGATTTTACCTGGCTGAACCAGGAAACAGGCTCAAAGATCCAGGGCATTCTTGTATATCACTATGATTACGCCGATAAGAATACTTTTACCCCCGGATACCTGGTATCAAAACGGGACAAATTCCTGAAGAAATACCTGAGCGGTACCGTAAAAGGGTCATATATGACCACGGAAAAGGAATTTCCTCCTGTATTTTCGGAATACTCATTAAAAGGGGGCAAATATGTTGCAGAACTGCGGGGATTATGGAAGATGGTTGACGGGATTTTGATGGGAGGCCCGTTTGTCAGCATCACTGCACTGGATGAAAAAAATAACAGGGTAGTTACTGTTGAAGGGTTTGTTTTTGCTGCGGGATTTAAAAAAAGAAATTTTGTAAGACAGGCCGTAGCAATAATATATTCACTGGAGTTTGATGAATGATAAATCCGCGATTGGATGTTCGGCGTTATAAGAATATTTGACTTTAATTATTAACTTTAGCTCATGAATATAAATATGTAAATGATGAGAAGCAACAGGATAAAGATCGGCATAACACATGGGGATATCAACGGGATAAGTTATGAGGTTATAATTAAGGCATTGCTGGATAACCGCATTTTTGATCTTTGTATCCCAATTGTATATGGTTCACCGAAAGTTGCGGCATATCACAGGAAAGCA
>CAZBUF010000253.1:0-4092 GCA_964495025.1 uncultured Bacteroidales bacterium
AACCACAGGATCATAAAGATTGGCAGCAGCAGAAATCCTGAATATCCGGATATCTTAAGAATATTCATATCTGATTATTTAAATTTCAAAATATATGAACGCACGCAGGAAGTATTTCCTGATCTGGAAGAATTGACAGAAGGCTTCACAGATTGTTTCAGGCGGTATAAATACTATTTCCACAAAAAGCCTGTCCCTGAGATAATAACTTACATTTCAGGATTTAACCAGTCAGCGGTATCGGATAAGGATTTGTTAGCTATAGGTCTGGATAAGTACCTGGGAACTGACGAGAAGTTTTACGGTGAGATAAAAGGTTTATACAGTTACCAGGTTGCCAATATGCATAAGGGTAAGATCCTTTCGGATTGCATGAGGCTCTGGGCAACTACAGAATTCGAATTCAACGATTCGGTGAACAACCTGATCAATAATATAATATATGAGGGGATGGTAATGTATTTTGTTGATGTCATGCTTCCTAATCAGCATGATACCATAAAATGGGGATTTACAGGGCAGCAGATGAAATTCTGCATGAACAATGAAAGGCAGATGTGGACATATATCATTGAGAACAAGCTCGTGTTCAATTCCGATAAGTTCAGGATCAGCCAGTTTACCGGTGAGGGCCCCTTTACCCGGGATTTCACAGTGGAATCACCTGCGAGGGCTGCTGTATGGCTGGGCTATAATATTGTAAATTCTTATATGAACAAACATAAGAAACTTACTCTCCGCGACCTGATGTACGAAACCGACTATCAGAAGATACTGAATGAATCGGGGTATAGTCCCTAGCTGGTTTCTCGCTAATCGATCAGTATTTTCCTGTAGTATATTTTTTTGTTTATCCGTACTTCAATAAAATACAGTCCTTTTTCAGTATCAGGAAGATAGAACTCCTTTGAAAGAGGTTCAGTATTTTTGTATGCAGTATAGCTTTCAATGGCTTTTCCTGCAAAATCCCGGACACTTATATATACACCACCGGACTGGCTGCCTGCTATTTTCAGCGTGAAACACCCGGCATTAGGAACGGGATAAACTTCGATGGATATTTCATTCTGATCAAAACCGGTTGACAGAATTGGCATTGAAAATGAAACAGATCTTGATTTGCATCCATTTTCCAGGCCTGTTTCAACATAAAAATATCCGCCCCATGAACGGTCTATTTCACAAAATTGTTTTGTTTCTCCTTTTAATATTACATTCTCATGATACCAATTATAAGAGTACATTCCTGAATCAAGGCAAATCAGGATATTCTCACCTTTTAAAAGTATCCATGGTAGTGCCGGACTGGGTTTAACTGTCAGTAATACCTTATTGGGGAGGCTCTCTTTTCCATTAATCGTTTGTGTACTATAAAATGTATAGTACATATCAGTAATTGGTGGGGATAATTCAAATGCTAAAGTATCCCCGGAGAATACCAGGTTATCCAAATGCTCATCGCTGTACCATCTGATGTCATTACCTGATGCAACTGCAACATCTGCTGCTTGTCCTTTGTAGCAGAATATTTTATCAGGAGCATATGGAATGGTCGATTCATATGCACCCATATCAATAGTGTCATAATATATTCTCAGATTACCTTCCATGTCTGTTGAAGATAAATTCAAACCGCTGGTATCAGGTGTTCCGCTATTAATACAAGCAGAACCATCGTTCAGCCTGTAATCACCTTCTTCTTCACAAACAAACAGGGGATCGTTATCAATATTCCCGGTTCCGGTATGTCCACCTTTAATATCGGAATATGTAGCTTTTAAATTTCCATATACTGCCTGCTGTCCATTATTCCAGATGATACAATTTTTTAAAACAGCCAGGGATCCGTCATGAACAGCTATTTCAATGCTGTCTGATGCAAAATTATTTGCGATTGTAACATTGGTTAATTTTATTTTACTTTCATTATGACACGCAATACCTCCTCCACTTCCATTATTATTAGCATTATTTTTATAAACAAGAACATTTTCCAAAACGGCATTACTAACTCCCTGAAGTACAATTCCACCACCATCTCCGTTTGATGAATTATTATATATTTTACAATTTCTGATTATTGGATTACAAGGATTACAGTGAATCCCTCCACCACCATTTACTGAAAAGTTATCTCTAATTATTAAATTGGTCAATTTAGGTCCTGACGACCACATTCCTATACCACCTTCCCAAAAGTCAGGATGACCTCCATTTACAATTAAAAAGCCATTCAGAACTGTTGTTGAATCTTCTCCATTTGTAAAAGTTACCGTCCGACCTTTATTGCCTCCATCAATAATTGTACCGGAAATATAACTTGTATCTCCTGTTTTCATCTGAAAAGAAGTCAGCACTATATCATTTCCTATGAAATCAATATTTTCCTTATACCTACCCGGATAAACCAGCACAGTATCGCCGGATATGCTTGCATTTATACCTTCCTGTATGGTATTAAAAGGATTTTCCGGTGTTCCATTTTCAACGCCTGACAGATTTGAAGAATCTACATATAATATAAAGCGATTATCTGTACGATATGCAATCTTTCTGGAACTGACAGCATAATTCCTGCTGTCATTTGCCCAAACCTGTAATGTATATACAGTTCCATCAGTCAGGATTTCTGCTGTTTCATCCTGATTATATTCTATATTATTGATTGCAGAATCAACTGATATTTCCCAATGCCAGTAACTCCCATCCAATGATGTAAGTTTTATACTATAACTGGTTGCATTTTGTACCTTACTCCATTTTATGAGAAAATCCGGTTCAGAAATAATAGTATCCTTCGCTGGTAATAAGATTTCAGGGGATTTAATATTATTATTAAGCGTATCAGTAATTTCGAATGTATTGCCATCCAAATCCGCAATAAAGAAACGGAAAATCCCTAAAGAATTACCTTGTTCAAAATCATGAAGAGCTATGTATTTCCCATCATTAGCGGGTTCCCATTCATAAGTATCATCATCAAGCAATCTGTAATTTTCACCATATGGTGTTTCTACCCACACACTGTCAATATTGCTTAAGCCTTGGGGATCATTTGCATAGGCATAAAAATTTATTTGATGAGCGTTATAGCCATTAAAAAAGTATACATATGATGCCTGCAGATATGGTTCATTATCTGACATCACCAGATTATTATTTGAAAGCTGCACCTGGTTGTCAGCCAGTAAAGTCATACTACCAAATTGTGTCACATCTTTCCAATAATTAATTGTAGTATAATTGGTACCCCTGGCCAATTGCCCGTCATTTTCATCAGTGGTGTCCTGATCAGTTATTACCATACAAAATCCTATTTGTGTTCCTTCCAACATTGTGATGTTTTCTGAAGGCTGGGTATTAGTATTTATAATTTCTACTTCCGGTATGGCAAATTCAATTATATATCCACTATCTGAAACAGCCCTTGCAATTATTGAATTATCTGTGCCATCACCTTCATATATCCCAATTGCTTCAGCAGTGAAGCCAACGTTGAGTATATCATAAAGGTTTGGTTCATGATATGAATTAAATGACGTAGGTATTGTGGTAGAGGGTACCAAATCTAATTTTATTGCAATTGCATCATTTTGCCACCATTCATCAGCATTTTTTGAACCAATTAAATCATCTTTTATTTCTGCAAAACCATATAAGTAATCTTCATCCCAGGCAAGGTAAAAATCACCTGAACAATCTTTTTCGTCATACACTTCCCCCCATACAATATTTTCGAGTCCCAAATGCACATGGCCGGTGGCGGTTTCCCAGAAGGCATCCTTAACTCCGTCAACTGTAACAGGTGATTGCGCACTTAAAATAGAATTAAATATAAAAATCAGTATGAGATAATATACTATGGAGATTAGTCTTTTCATTAACCGGTAAATGAGAAAATAAGGAATTAAAAGTATAAAAAAAATAGTTCTGTGTCAATTTATTTCAGGGGTTCCGTATGTATCGTTGCATCTATATCAAGCTCTTCCTTGATATTGGTTTCAATATTGGTGGCAATGTTGTGAACCCTGTCAAGAATATAATCCTTTGGTAACCTTATATGAAATATTATTTCAGTATGGTTTCCATACT
>CAZBUF010000254.1:0-12388 GCA_964495025.1 uncultured Bacteroidales bacterium
TTCAAGATTCTTTATAATTTCCGGGGTTAAATCGTTGATCTCTTTGTTGTATTTATCTTTGTATTGTGCAGGTACATTTATTTTTGGTACATGGCTTGGCCTTGTTCTTGAGGTATGAAGAAATGTTCCACCTGTCCTTCCGGCTTTGTTAACAATTTCTTCAGTTAATTCAAAATATTTATCACCATTATCTGTTTTTTTATCTCTTGCCAGTTCCAGCAATCCAGCCCAGCCTCTTCTTAGTCCTAATACCTTGTATCCTTCCCTGAGCGCTCTGATAGTAATGGCTCTTATGGCAGGATTTAAGCCGGGAACATCGCCACCGCCCGTCAGTATTGCAATTGTGCCCTTAGTTTTTCTTACATAAACCATAATATTTATTTTTGAGTTAGCTGTAAATGATAATGGCCGGAAATCTCATCAATAAGTTCTAATGTATATTAATAAAGATACAAGCAAAAATACAAGTAAATATAATAAAGTTTATGAAAATTAAACTGATATAGTTAACAGAAAGAATAATTTGATCCTGAACAGAAAACTTCAAACTGCTTTAATCCCATTTCAGTATTTTCCTGAAATCATATTCCTCCGGGTTAGGCAGGAATTTCAAGGCTTTATCGTAATCAGCTTCCGTAATATAGTGAAGATTATTTTCAAAGACCAACTTGACCCTTTCGGATTCAATATTAACAAGCCGAGGTTTTATCTTGCCGTTTTTATCTTCCACATCTTTCAGGTAAAGCGGAGATACGTCTCCCTTAGGATCAACAGTAACCATGCAACCGGTTTTTCCTTCAAGGTAAAGCCTGTAAATACCGGTACCCAGCAGTGTTGCATAGGCCAGATCATAAGCAATTGGCCTGCAGCATCTAAGTTCATAGCCAATTTCATTCGGACGGCTTTTCACATTTATGTTAAGTCTTTTTAATCTGTACTGCAGCATCATATTAAAAATATGAGATTTGCTTACATTACCTAATTCAGGATGCCCGTGAGCATCATAGGTAAAGTTTATTCCTGATGTCTCAATTTCTTCATCGCTCATGAAATGGAAGACTCCTTCACTTATTATTACTGCCCCATAGCCTATTCCAAGAATTTGTCTTTTTACTATTGAAGATATTATCAGCCGTGTGATCCTGTCAAATGACACACCTGTTTTGTTAAACATTTCAGGTATGATGATCATAGGGTAATGGCATGCAGTACCGATTCCGAAAGTCAAATGGCCGGCTTCCCTTCCCATGGCAGATACAACAAACCAGTTGCCGCTTGTCCGGGCATCTTCATAAATTGTTGTTGCTAATCTTACACCTTCTTCTTTTGCCGAATGATATCCGAAGGTCGGACTTCCTTCAGGCAGGGGTAGATCATTATCGATGGTTTTGGGAACATGTATATTTGCTACCTGCAATTTATTTGCTGACAGGAATTTACTAAGCCTGTTTGCCGTGGAGGCAGTATCATCACCGCCAATTGTTACAAGCAGTTTAACATTATTCTTTACAAAAAAATCTGTTTTAAAGTCCTTGTCTTTTGGCTTATGCCTGCTCATTCTCAAGATCGAGCCTCCCTGGCTGTATATCTTATCTGCGAAATCAAAATCAAGGTATTCAAAATCGGGATTATCTGTAAAAATAGTGCTGTAGCCACCATTAAGTCCCAGTACATTAAAACCCGAATTGACAAAAACTTTCGTAACAGAACCAATAACAGTGTTAATTCCCGGTGCGGGTCCGCCTGCACATAATATAGCGATCGCTTCCTTCATGTTTATTGTAATTTTTAATAATGATTATTCAACAGTATTTTGTCCTGAAAATTTTAAGCTAGCAAATATGATAATATATTTTCAAAAATTGAATTTAAATAAGTATAATTGTCTCCGGAGTTTGATATTTTAAATTCTATTTATAATCATTTGAAATTGTCAGCACAAAGAAGGAGTTAAATATATATTTTTGTTTTTTTTTATTATGATTGTTCTATTTTTAAAAAATATTTAAATAAAACATAAGAATCATGGAGAAAATGACAAAAGCATTAAATGATCATAAATCTCTGCGCTGGGTTATTTTAATTGTTGTCAGCATAGTAATGGCCGCCAACTATTATTTCTATGATGCTCTTTCTCCTCTGCAGAGCTTACTTAGAGACCATCTGGGGTTCAGTAATACTGCATATGGTTTTCTGGTTTCTGCCTATTCCATACCTAATGTATTCTTATTAATGGCTGTAATAGGGGGGATTGTTCTTGATAAAATAGGAATCAGGATCACAGGGTTTGTTTTTGTGGCATTTATGGTGATAGGATCTTTTCTGACTGCATATGGTGCGTCGGATTATTATAATAACGGTGGATTTGGATACAACTTTATGAGTACAATATTTAAGTCCTATTCTCCGGCTTTGAAAATGATGTCATTAGGTTTCTTTTTGTTTGGGCTGGGAGCTGAAACAAGCATTGTTGTTGTTACCAAAATAGTAGTTAAATGGTTTAAGGGCAAGGAACTGGCTTTAGCACTGGGAATAAATATTGCTATTGCACGTTTTGGCACTGCTTTGGCCTTGTTTTTATCCAGGAGCCTTTCAACAGATTCATTCTGGAACCGTCCTTTATGGTTCGCCTCAAGCCTCCTGGGAATAGCATTACTGGCATTTATTATTTATACGTTTTTTGATGTCAGGTATGACAGGGTAACCAAATTTAAGTTTGAACATACTCCTGAAGATGGGTTTAAACTCAGAGATGTTGTCAAGCTGATGAAAATTCCCTCGTTCATATACATCACTTTATTATGTGTAACATTCTATTCGGCAGTTTTCCCGTTCTTAAAATATGCTACTGATATGCTTGAGAACAAGTTCGGGTTGCCGGGTGAGTTAAGTGGCAGAATAACTTCAATATTACCTTTTGGCACTATTATTTTCACACCTTTGTTTGGATGGTTTGCCGATATCAAAGGTAAAAGTGCTTCAATAATGATCCTTGGTTCCATATTATTGATCTCTGTTCATCTCACTTTTACATTTACTGATATTAATCCGTATATTCCAATGTTCATTCTTGGTGTGGCATTTTCTCTTGTTCCCGCGGCCATGTGGCCATCAGTAGCCAAGATAGTGGAAACCAGTAAAATAGGTTCCGCATACGGATTAATGTTCTCAGTGCAGAATATAGGGTTATGGTTGTTTCCATTACTGATAGGGTTTGTACTTGATAAAACCAATTCCGGTGTTACGAGAGAAATGGTCTCAGAAGGAGTCGCAGTATACAATTATACTTATCCTATACTTTTACTGGCGGCACTGGGACTTTTCGGACTTGTTTTTGCTTTTCTGCTGAAGCGAGAAGACAAAACATCCGGTTATGGCCTTGAGTTGCCTAATAAAACAGAATAACCGGAAAAATTTGACCGGGCATAATTATCTGAATAATATCTGATTTCTGTCAGGGCCGATAGAGACGATGGTTATAGGAACCCCGACTTCCTTTTCAATAAAGCTCATATAACTGTTCAGCTCATCCGGGATCTCATCGTTAGAATTAATTTTTGAAATATCCTTTTCCCAGCCATCAAGTCTTGTTAAAACAGGTTCGGAAACCTGATAGAGATCATGGGGCACGCAGTCGGTCTCTTTACCATTGATCTTATATTTAGTACATATCTTTATGGATGAAAATCCGGATAATACATCTGCTTTTGTCATGAAAAGCTGCGTTACACCGTTCAGCATAATTGAATATTTGAGTGCCGGAAGATCAAGCCATCCGCATCTTCTTGGTCTTCCGGTTGTTGCCCCGTATTCCTTTCCTTTGTCACGTAAAATTCTACCTATAACATTTTTCTGCTCGGTAGGAAACGGGCCACTTCCTACTCTCGTACAATATGCCTTAAAGATACCAAATACCTCTCCTATTTTATTAGGCGCCACTCCTAGTCCCGAACATGCACCGGCACACACAGTGCTGGAAGACGTAACATAGGGGTATGAACCAAAATCAATATCAAGCATTGTTCCCTGCGCCCCTTCTGCTAATATTGTATGCTTTTCTTTTATGTAGTTATTTATAAGATATTCACTGTCAACAAAACTGAATTTCTTTATCTCTTCAATACCATCAAACCAGTCGTTCTCAAATTCTTCAATGTTATATTCATAATCGTACTGTTTCAGCAGCTCCTTGTGTTTGGTTTTCAGAAACTCATATTTTTCATGGAAATCTTCGGAGATAATATCTCCGATGCGAAGGCCGTTTCTGCCTGTTTTATCCATATATGTCGGGGCAATGCCTTTTAGTGTTGATCCTATTTTGGTTATTCCTTTGGCAGCTTCGGATGCTGCATCCAGTATTTTATGCGATGGTAAGATCAGGTGAGCCTTTTTTGAGATGAAAAGCCTGTTGCTTAAATCAATGCCCAACTTGCTGAGTGCAACAATCTCTCCTTTGAATACTATAGGATCAATCACAAGTCCGTTGCCAATAATATTTATCTGGTCCTTTCTGAATATCCCGGAAGGTATAGTATGCAGGATATGCTTTATATTATTAAACTCCAGTGTATGCCCGGCGTTTGGCCCACCCTGAAAACGGGCAATAATATCATACTTTGGTGTTAAAACGTCCACAATTTTTCCTTTACCTTCATCTCCCCACTGAAGGCCTAACAATACATCTACTTTCATTTGTCAAAAAAATATTTAGGTTTTTAATGATTTGAAAGGTACAAATATTTTAATCATTTTGCACCCCGATTCAGCAAATTATAATGAAAAAATAAAATGTATCCGCGATACCGGAAAGGGTGTTATTATTCTGATATTTTATAACTAAACAGGGTTTTGTGAAGCTTGTATATCGCATGCCGTGTGTTCATATTTTTTTACTTTTCCGGGATATCATTCTTTGATCCGTATATATAAAGTGAATGATGTGTGGGTGTAAATTTATGCAATTTGCAGGCCGTATTAATTATTTCCTGTAACCTTGGATCACAAAACTCGAGAACTTTACCGGTATTTACGTCAATAAGATGATCATGCTGCATACATTGAAATGCCTTTTCAAACTGGGCTATATTCTTTCCAAACTGATGTTTCACAACCAGGTTACAATCCAGTAACAACTCAATAGTATTATATAAGGTGGCCCTGCTAACACGATAATTCTTATTTTTCATAAAAATATACAGGGTTTCAATATCAAAATGTTCGTCCCGCGAGTATATCTCATCCAAAATAGCAAACCTTTCAGGAGTCTTTCTGTGCCCTTTTTTCTCAAGGTAATCGGTAAATATTCGCTTAACCGTATCTTTAACATCGCTGGCGATCATAACTTAGACTAATTAAAAATAAGATGCTAATATAAATAATTATTTTTAAATAATAATTGTTATTCAGTTCTATTTTAAAATAGAATTATATAGTCTCCACGCGCTTTACAGCCTCTACTCCTTTAATCTTGCTTATATTCATTATTAAATTATTAACATCCTTCGTGTCATGAACATAAAGGTCAATTGTACCTTCCCAGATACCATCATGACTGGCAAGATTGATGGTTCTTATATTTACATTTAACTGCTTTGAAATGACAGTTGTAATATCATTATATATACCAAAGCGGTCGGTTCCGTTGATGGCAATTTTTACAAGGAAAGAAAGCACTTTATGAGTTGTCCATTTAACCGGTATAACTGAATCGCTCTGGCTTGACAGTAATTTTATGGCATTAGGGCAAATTGACTTATGTATGATGATCTGTGATTTTGGGTCATGTTCTCTGTAGCCTATTACGTTGTCGCCGGGTATGGGATTACAGCATTTGGCTATCAGGTATTCAGGCTGCACTTCATCAATATTCTCTTTAAGCAGGACAGGTTCTGAAGGGTCGTTACTTATTGCAGGGGACTTAGTGGCAGTACCGGGCCTTTTCATTCTTTGTGATGATTTGGCAAATTGAATTTCCCAGTATCTTATCCACTTGCTTTTAGTATTTTTTTTGAGGATCTTTTTAAGGTTGTTAAGTTTGATTATGCCGCTGCCAATTTTACTATATAGTTCATCTTTTGAATATACTACGTATCCGGGAAACAATTTTTTAAAGATCCTGGATGAAGGTTTAAGCTTTAATTCACTGAGTTTTTCTTCAAGTATCAGCTTCCCTTTTTCAATCCTGTTCTTAGTTTCAGCTTTTATTGAACCTTTAATGGCTGATTTGGCTTTTGCTGTAACAACCTTATCAAACCATTCCCGTCTTGAATGGATTTTATCCGATGTTATTATCTCAACCTGGTCACCGTTTTTAAGCCTGTAGTTAAGTGATTCCAGTCTGTGATTAACTTTTGCCCCTATAGCTTTATGTCCTATTTCAGTATGTATTTCATATGCAAAATCCAGGGCTGTTGATTCCGCAGGCAGGGTTTTAATATCGCCTTTAGGTGTAAAAACAAAGATCTCCGATGCAAAAAGGTTTAGTTTGAAGTCATCTACAAATTCAAGAGCATCGGAATGCGGGCTTTCGATCATTTCCCTGATCCTCTTGATCCACTTGTCCAGTTCGCCCTCCTGTGTGGAGTTATCTTTATATTTCCAGTGAGCGGCAAATCCTTTTTCTGCAATTTCATCCATTCTCCGCGATCGTATCTGTACTTCAACCCAGTTTCCTTTCGGCCCCATCACCGTAGCATGAAGGGCTTCATATCCGTTAGCCTTAGGAGTACTAACCCAATCCCTTATCCGGTCAGGTTTAGGCATGTAAATGTCAGTGATCATTGAATAGATATTCCAGCATTGTGTTTTTTCAGGGATACCTGACAGTGGATCAAAAATTATCCTTATAGCCACAAGGTCATATACTTCTTCGAAAGGCACATTCTTTGACTGCATCTTATGCCATATAGAGTACACTGATTTATGCCTTCCGCTTATTTCATGTGCTACATTGTTTTTTTTGAGCTGCACTTCAATAGGGCCGGAAAATTCTTTTATAAATTTTTGCCTGCTTTTTTCCTTGCTTTGTATTTTTTCTTCCAGTTCCTCATAGAGCTTGGGATACCTGTATTTCAGGCTTAAATCTTCCAGCTCTGTTTTTATTGCATAAAAACCCAGCCGGTGAGCCAGGGGAGCATATAAGTAAATGGTCTCGCCTGATATTTTCATTTGTTTCCTGGGAGAAAGGGAGTTTAAAGTTCTCATATTATGCAGTCGATCGGCGAGCTTAATTAGAATAACCCTGATATCATCCGATAAGGTAAGAAGTATCTTACGAAAATTCTCAACCTGTATCGTTGAATTGCTGTCAAAGACTCCTGATATTTTTGTCAGTCCATCAATGATCGATGCAATTTTCTGGCCGAAAAGATTTTCAATATCTTCGATGGAATAGTCAGTATCCTCAACGACATCATGCAACAGGGCCCCACATATAGATGTAGCTCCAAGCCCCATTTCATTTGCAACAATTTTGGCCACCGATAACGGGTGAAGTATATATGGCTCACCCGATTTTCTTCTCATCCCTTTATGGGCATCAAGCGAGATCTTAAAGGCCTTGCGTAATAATGCCCTGTCCCCCTTTTTATTACAGCGGGTACAGCTTTCGAGAAGATCCTCGAATGCCTGTTTTATTTCAATATCTTCCGTAGCAAGATTTGTGCTCATAATACCAGAGAGGTTCCTATAAAATACTTAACAAAGTTAAATATTTTCCGGTGTTTTTTTAATCCTGTTATGCAGGAAAATTTTAACGGTACAGCAAAGTGACATATCCTGTTATTTCATTCGTATTATCATTTAAATAATATATCCTGATATGATACATATAAATCCCTTCAGTAGCAGGTTTACCGTTAATAATACCATCCCATGGCTTGTTCCCTTCCCATACTTTCAGTCCCCACCTGTTGTAAATTATTAACCTGTAATTTTCAGGCCTGAAGTTAAATACAGGCCCGAAGGTATTGTTTATACCGCTATTCGGGGTAAAAGCATTTGGCATTCTTATATCTGAAGCAATTGTTATGCATATTTCATTTGAATAGCTAATCCTGTTCTCAACATAAGGATTGTTATTTTCACTGGCTTTGATCTTATAGCAGAAATAATTGTTAACAGGATCATCATAATTCAGGACATTTTGCAGATTGTCTTCATATATAAACAGATCACCTTCATATATTGTATCGGCCATATTTAAAGATGTACCAATAGTGCGAATTAGCTTGTAATTCACAATATCTCCCGGCCAGCCGGCAATACCATTCCATGTAAGAGTATTTACCAGGCTGTTATTTTCACCGGACAAAAGAATATTATTTATTGTGTTTGATATAGTAACGGGCTGATTGCAGTTATTTATAACAACAAGCTTGTAGTAATATACTCCGGACGTATAACTGATATTGTCAATATATGTGAACTCCGGCTCCTGCTGATGGAAGCTGTCAATTATGTCAAACGGGCCATCCATGGAATTTGAACGGTAAAGCCTGTAAAATCCCAGTTCTGCATCAGGATCGACAGTAAAAGATATTTCGATATTATTATCATCCGTTATTAAAGCATGATCTGCATTTATATAATCCGGAGGTTCGGTCATATCAGTATTTATCTGCGGCATGTTGGAAGTTGATTCCCTTATACCGTCACTATTAGCTGCTTCTATGAAGAAACCATAGTCATTATTTGCCTGGATATTTTCAATGATATGGCTATTTGTTCCCTCGGGAAAAGTCTGAATTACTTCTGTCGTTCCATTGTTTATCTTCCGGTACAGCTTATATTCATTAATATTGCCTCTCCACCTGTTATAATCATTCCAGGTAAGTATTATTTCAGAGCTGCAGGAATCAAATACGGCACTCAGAAATATTGTACTGTCCACAAGCTGGTTAAAGTCGCTAAGTCCTGATAAGGAGTCCACGCTTTCAACGGTATAGCCGTCAGAATGTAATGATGATTCAGAATCCTCGTAAATAAATATGGAATCAGCAGCAGGCACTCTTCCAACCTCAACATATGCAGGAGGATAAGAGAGCCCGCCAAAAAACTCTGCCTTCAGTATCTTGTAATAATGCACATTTGGTGAAGCACTGGGGCGCCAAACAATTTCAACATATCCTGTTTCAGGCTGAACCGTAACAAGATAAACCACCGGAGGTACAGGTTTATCGCCAACCTGGCAATCTGCACCGGTGATGAAAATGATAATAATGACCAGAAATTGAATATGCCGTAATGTCCCCATTAGCATTAAAATATACTTTTGGATGATACTTATACCCCGTGTATAAACAGGACTTATGTTATATTTTTGATACAAACTTAAGAAAATTAAAGTTATTCTATTTTAGATTGCGAATCCTAAATGTTATTTTTGCCTTGCTATGAAAAACACTTCACCATTGGGGAAATTTATTATCTGGCGAAAAAAAAACATAAGCGACAGACAATTTATCCTGATACTTAGCATATTTATAGGCCTTTCCTCGGGGATGGCTGCTGTTATTATAAAGAATCTTGTACATATTATTCAAAAAAACCTCGCACTAATCGCTGAAAAACATAGCCAATATCTATATATTTTTTTCCCTCTGATAGGCATACTTTTAACCGTATTATTCGTTAAGTACTTAAATAAAAGACCTGTCCGGCATGGTATTCCTAATGTGCTTTATTCGATCTCAAAGAGAAACGGACTTGTCAGGCAGCATAATCTGTATTCATCAATAATAGCCAGCGCATTGACTGTAGGATTTGGTGGTTCAGTAGGATTAGAGGGGCCAACTGTTGCTACGGGTGCAGCAATTGGTTCAAATATAGGCAGGTTGTTACAGCTTGATCATAAACAGATAATACTACTCCTGAGTTGTGCCTGCGCAGGTGCAATGTCCGCCATATTTAAGGCTCCTATCGCTGCAATAGTATTTGCTATTGAAGTGATAATGTTTGACCTTACAATGTCGGCAATCGTTCCCTTATTGATCTCTTCAGCTACTGCTGCATTAACATCGTATTTATTCCTGGGACAGAATGTGCTATATACATTTGAGATCAAGGAGAAGTTTGTTTTGCATGATTTGACATATTATATCCTGCTTGGCATTTTTACAGGATTTCTTTCTGTGTATTTTATAAAAATGTATATGCTGATCTCAAAGCTTTTCGATAAGTATAATAACGTACTGGCAAAAGCAATTATTGGAGGCCTTTCACTTGGATTACTGATATTTCTTATACCGTCACTCTACGGCGAGGGTTATTCCGTAATTAACAGCAGCCTTCACGGAGATTTTAACCATTTATTTATAAATACATTTTATCATGGAATAGGTAAAAGCTTTTTTACGATAACGGTATTTTTTATTGTTGTTGCTATGATAAAGGTAATTGCAACAACAATTACTTTTGGCAGCGGGGGAGTAGGAGGGGTATTTGCACCTACGCTTTTCACCGGCGTAAATGCGGGATTGTTGTATGCAAAGGTTTTGAATAATTTCGGATTATCACTGTCAGAAAGTAACTTTGCATTGGTTGGCATGGCCGGACTTATTGCAGGAGTCATTCATGCGCCTTTAACAGCAATATTCCTGATAGCGGAAATAACCGGAGGATATGCATTGTTCATGCCCCTGATGATAGTAGCTGCGATCTCATATGCTACAGTAAAAATATTTACTCCTAATTCGGTTTATACATATCAGCTTGCACAGAGAGGCGAGTTAATGACACATCATAAGGATAAGGCTGTTCTGATGATGCTTAATGTAAAGGAACTTATTGAAACGGATTTTAGCAAGGTTCATCCTGAGGATACTCTCGGGAGCCTTATTAAAACCATTACCAAAGCACACAGGAACATTTTTCCTGTTGTTGAGGAAGATGATGCATTCAGGGGTATCGTTAAAATGGACGATATCAGGCATATCATGTTCGATCAGGAAATGTACGGCAACGTTTATGTCAGAGATCTTATGTTTATGCCAAAATATGTTATAGACCCCGAAGATACAATGGAAGAAATAGCAAAAAAATTTCAGGTAAGTGGCAGATACAATATTGCCGTTATTGAAAAGGGCAAATACCTTGGATTTGTTTCCAGGGCCATATTATTTTCTGCTTACAGAAAAATGTTAAGCGATTTTTCGGAGCATTGAACATTCATAATATATTTAACCTGTTATAGTAAATGAACTTAGCAAAAATATTAGGGCAGTTTTATACCTGGAGAGTAAAACATCTCAAACACCGGCAGTTTGTTTATATTTTAAGTTTTATTATAGGCATAATAAGCGGGATGGCTGCAGTAGCACTAAAAAATATTGTATTTTTTGCCAATGAACTGCTTGCTCAAAAAATTGATATAGAGAAAATCAATTTGTTGTACCTCGCATATCCCTTAATCGGAATAACTCTGACAGTTCTGCTGGTTAAATTTGTGGTCAGGGATAATATCGGGCACGGCATCAGCAGAATTCTGTTTGCTATATCAAAGAAGAACGGGATCCTTAAACCTCATAACAACTACTCTTCTTTTATTGCCAGTATATTTACTGTGGGGTTCGGAGGTTCAGTAGGACTGGAAGCACCAATTGTACTGACAGGATCTTCAATTGCGTCAAACATTGCAAGGATCCTGCGAATGAATTACAAGACCACGACCATTTTAATAGGATGTGGTGCTGCAGGAGCCATTGCAGGAATTTTCAAAGCCCCGATCGCCGCTATTGTATTCTCACTGGAGGTGCTGATGCTTGACCTTACAATGTGGTCGTTAATTCCTCTGCTTATATCGGCAGTGACAGGTGCAACGATCTCCTATTTTTTTCTCGGCAAGGAGGTTATTTTTGCTTTTCAGCTTACAGAACCCTTCATTCTGAAGAACATACCATGGTTTATAGTATTGGGGATCTTTTGCGGACTGGTATCTTTTTATTTTACCAGGGTTAATATAAATATTGAATCATTGTTCGAAAAAATTAAAAATCCTGTCACAAAGCTTATGACAGGAGGAATTATCCTGGGGATATTAATCCTGTTCATACCACCTTTGTATGGAGAAGGGTATGAGATACTGAATGCTTTATTATATGGCAATGCCAAGGAACTTACATTTGGCAGTTTGTTCTATAATTATCAGGATAATTTCTGGATATTTTTCGTATTTCTGGGATTAATATTAATATCCAAAGTGGTAGCTATGTCAGCAACCACAGGCAGCGGAGGTGTTGGAGGGATATTTGCCCCTACATTATTTACCGGTGGCATTACCGGCTACATGTCAGCAAGGCTGATAAACAACTTTAATTTTATTAACGTCTCGGAACGTAATTTCGCTCTTGTAGGTATGGCAGGACTCATGGCAGGAGTTATGCATGCTCCT
>CAZBUF010000255.1:0-1590 GCA_964495025.1 uncultured Bacteroidales bacterium
TCTGTTTTGAATCCTGCCCCACAAAACTCAGTTTATTATCATCATGAAAATTTGCATTTACAAACATATATGGTATATTTCTTTTATTGCAGTTGCCGGTCAATATGACCGTTTCATCATGGTAAAAAGGAGCGATGAGAACAGCATCAGGCTCATCCTGCATTATTCTTTCAGTTTGCCTTTTGAAAGAGAGCCTGTTAAACTGCTTAAATAAATAATTCTCTGTTATTATGCCGTACCTGGCGATCTCCCTTGATGCATCATTTACGCCTATCAGAGGTTTGCTCCAGAAAGAACTGTCCCTGTTTTCTTCAGGAAACAGGACAGCAAATCTGAAAAGCTTTCTTGAAGCCAGTGTGCTGGCCAAAATATCAGGTTCGTAATGTGACTCCCTTATTATCCTCATTACTTTCTTCCTGGTAGTATCGGATACTTCTCCCCGGTTATGAATCACCCTGTCTATTGTTCCCTTGGAAACACCAGCTAATTCAGCTATATCAACAATCCTTATTTTATTTGGCTTTTGGTTGATCACAATACTTTTTAATGATTATTATTATATCTGTTCCGTTAAAATTAACCTTCGTGTACGTACACGGAGATTTTTATGACAAAAATAAAAAAAATTATTCTAATAAAATAAAAAATACTTTTTTTTTAGTACAATTCTGATAGTGTAACGCATGAGTACAGGATTTAATGAATTAAAAGACCTTATGATTTTAATCAGATGCCGGTGTTTGATTTGGTATTTATTATAAAAGATTATTTTTGTATATATATATAAAACAGATAATAATAAAACTGCTCAGCAATGAAAAAGTTTCTTGATGATAACTTCCTCCTGCAAACAAAGACTGCGGAGATATTGTATCACGAACATGCGATCAAGATGCCAATCATAGACTATCATTGTCATCTTGATCCGAAAGAAATAGCCCAGGATAAAAAATTTGAGAATCTTACTCAGATATGGCTTTATGGAGATCACTATAAATGGAGGGCTATGAGGACCAACGGGATCGAAGAAAGATATTGTACCGGTGATGCAAGCGACTATGAGAAATTTGAAAAGTGGGCCATGACGGTCCCAAACACAATAAGAAACCCTCTTTACCACTGGACGCACCTGGAGCTTAAAACAGCATTTGGCATAAATAAGCTGCTTAATCCCTCCACCGCCAGGGAGATATATGAAGAAGCTTCTGCCATGCTTCAATCCGATGAATTCTCAACACGTAATATAATGCGCAAGTATAATGTTAAGTGTATATGCACAACTGACGATCCGGTCGATTCACTTAAACAACATAAAAAAATAAAAAAAGACGGTTTTGAGATTAAGGTCCTTCCTGCATGGAGGCCTGATAAATCAGTTAATATTGACAATACCGTCACTTTCAATGAATATCTGGATACGCTCTCGGAAGTTTCAGGCATTGAAATAATCATGCTCACTGATCTGCTGCATGTACTGGAAAAACGCCACAAATATTTTCATAAACAAGGATGCCGTTTATCTGACCATGGACTGGAGACATTGTATTCAGAAGATTTTCAGGAATCAGAAATTAAGTCAATATTTAATAA
>CAZBUF010000256.1:0-2870 GCA_964495025.1 uncultured Bacteroidales bacterium
AAAAGTCAGAAATTGCCTGCGCCTGAATGAAAAATAAAATGCCGATAAAGAAATGATAATAAGAATTACTGATATCCAAAATGTTATTTTTTTAAATACAGACCTTCCGGTAAAAAGAAAAACCGTTAAAAGAAACAGAAACAAAATGAAAGATATTATACTGCAAATTGCCCAGATATTTGAACTGGTAAAATTTGTAAGATCCTTTATCCACCTTTTAATGAAAAAGTCGGGAATAACATCAATCTTATCAACGACATATGCATTTGCCATGGCAAGATTATACCTGATATCCTTATCAAAAGAATCAAGTAATTTTGCCCTTTCATAATTTAAAATTGCATAAGTGATATTATTTGATTTGTAATACGCATTACCAAGATTGAAGTATAATTCAGAAGCTTCATAGCCGGAATCTATCACTTGCTCATAGACATCAATAGCTAAACTATATGCACCCTTCGCATATAGTTTATTTCCACTGGCAATTAACGAATCAGGTTGAAAAGCAAACAGATCTGATATAAGAAAAATTAATATTCCAAAACAATAAGGGATTTTCATTATTTTAATTTTTGTTGAAGTTTTATAATAATTTTAATGGCATCGTAATACAGCTTTTGCATTTCAGATGATTCATCTGCGGGTGAATATCTGGCATATTCACAATTATCAATTATTTCATAAAACTTACTTATTATTTTATCATCAATATTATTATTTTCAAGTGATTTTTTTGAACTGTCTTTTGACAAGTCTGAGATTGGGATATTCAGCTTGTCACTCAAATAACCCCACAAAGCTTTCAGCACTTCATCATAGAATTCGTTTCTTTCGTTATGTTTCATAAGCATTGATGCTTTTTTCAATCTTTTCCGGGCATACTTGTTTGCTCTCCGGTTCTTCACAAGTCTGGTGTTTGAATCACGTTTTATCCTTTCCCTTCTGAAGGCAATTATTAAAATAAACAATACAAATGAAAAGATATAAATGGCAAAAAACGTTGTTGTGCCAAAAATGAAATTGCCCTTAACCAATAATTTAAAGGGCTTGTTTTTAATAAAAAGTATATCGCTGCCAAGTAATTTTACATCTTCCTTGGATAGTCCGGAGATAACAACATTGGCAGTATCTTCTTCCCCTTTAACAACGGAGATATTGAATTCCTGCGATTTCAATGTTTTATATGACTTTATTGATGGGTTGAAATAAGTGAACTCAACCGGGGCAATCTTAAAATCACCCGCATAGCGTGGTATTAATGTATATTCGAACGACTGGCTGCCTGACAGCGGATTATCCTGTCTGGTCCTTACAACAGGTTTAAATGTTTCCAGTGCCGGCGGAAATTTTACCTTAAGTACATCTATTAATTTAATATTTCCTTTTCCTGAAATGTTAATTTTCAAAGTCACGGCATCATTGGTTTTAACATTCGACTTATTTACTGAGGCTGACAGGTTAAAATTTCCTACAGCGCCGGTAAACGAAGCGGGCATATCAGGAGGAAGCGGTTTGATACTTATTTTTAATGCTTTGCTTTTAAGTTTTACAGGTATATTACGGACAGCAGGTCCGAAGAAATCGTCAAATATGCTGCCTGATTTTTTTCTTACCTGTTGCTGATATGCGACATCAATATCAAATGGATGGATAGTAATTTCTCCTGCTTTCTGAGGATACAATACCACCTTTCTTAAAACTCCCGTTCCGTATATTTCTCCGTTGATATTTTCCCTTTTCAATGTTCGTAAAGGAGGGACGTCAATAGGTTGCTGAAAGAAACCTGTAAAATCAGGTCCTTTAAAACCGGGATCGATCTGTGTTAAATTAATTTTCGAATATATCTTAATCCATGCTATTATCTGTTCACCTATATATGCATTGGTTTTATCAACATGCAGCCTGACAAAAAGTTCTTCGCTTGCAGGCAGATCAACATCAGCTCCCGATTCCGGTACCTGAGCAGTTGTGGAAGGAGATGCCTGGGTAGATGTTGATTTTACTTTAACAACCTCAATCCTAACTGTATTTGACTCGTATGTATCCTTTTTGAATTTCGCGGTTGCCGGCGGCACGATAAAGGTACCTTCTTTGACGGCCATCAGATAATAGGTATATGTATATTTTACCGAGCTTGTTGTTTTCCCGTTTACAATCTGAAAGCTTGAACTGGAGCCTGTACTTGGGCCACCCAGCAACTGAAAATCATTTAATTCGGGTATTTCCAAATCAGATACATTCCTGTCGATCTCATATACCAGCTGAAACTGCTCCCCCACTCTAAGCACATCGGGTGACGCTGAAGCAGTAAATTTTATGTCCTGGGCAATGCTACCGATAAATCCGTTGACGGCCAGAAATATTATGAAAACAGTCTTGTTCATTATTATCATTTGTATTATTATATGCAATAAAGCATGTTTTTTACCAGTTTTTTTCAACCGGAATTTGTTTCGTTTGTTTTTGTAATTTTTTCATTACATCTTCTTCTTCCCTTTCAAGAGCATCTAAAAGTCTTTCAGCATCCTCTTTTGATATCTCATCTTTTTTATAAGGTTGCTGTTGCGATTGTTGTTCCTGCTTCTGTTGTTGTTGTTGTTGTTTTTGTTGTTCCTGCTTCTGTTGATTATCCTGTTGTTCCTGCTGCTGGTTTTGTTGTTGTTGTTTTTGTTGTTGTTGCATTTGAAGCATGTTTTGTGCAAGCTGAAGATTATGTTTAGCATCCATATCAGCAGGATTGTTCCTTAATGAGTTCTTATATGCTTCAACACTTTGACGGAAATCATTTTTCCTGAAAAACGAATTGCCAAGATTGTAATAATATTTTGCAAGTTCAACCTTATTTTTTTCATTAACTGTAAGGTTAG
>CAZBUF010000257.1:0-3026 GCA_964495025.1 uncultured Bacteroidales bacterium
TTATCCGGACTTCCTTCCGCAGGAAAACCATCCTTGTTGAATATACCTTAAAGAATAATACCAGGGAAGAAAAAAGTGTGGTTATACACGGCGAGATAATGCCGGAAATTGATATGGACAAGGCCGAACAGGAATTCATATCTGACAGCTATAAACTTAAACCGGGTGATACAAAAAAGGTGATTGTGGAAAAACAATGGGTGAACCCCCATCTGTGGTCACCTGGCGATCCTTTTTTATATTACCTGAGATCGACGGTCACTGAAGCCGGAGATGATGCCGGTATAACAGACCGGGAAATTCGCAGGTTTGGATTTCGTGAAGTATGGGCAGAGGGTAATAAGTTAATGTTCAACGGGCACCGGTTCAACATACTGGGCGCAAATATTGTACAACACAGCGAATTTTACAAAGATCAGCGTTATTTTTACCTGTCGCGTGAAAGCTGGAATTCTTCGATTGACAGGCTCTTTGAGTTGAACCTGCGTACAGTGAGGTTTCATATGCAGCCCGCACCGCAGTTTATCCTGGATATTGCCGATGAACGCGGCCTTTTGGTTATGGACGAATCGATAATATATGCCCGTGACTATATTAACAAAGCAAATAAGGAAGCATATATGGAGAATTGTAAGAAATGGATAGGCCCGTGGATTAAAACCCGCCGGAACCACCCGTGCATAATTATGTGGAGTGCCGAAAATGAAATGGGTGTTGGGTGGATAAGATGGATGACAAACGACGAGATGAGATCCCTGGGAGATCAGATCAGGTTATATGATTCAACACGCCTGATAAATTATGATGGCGACGAGGATGTAGGTGACAGGATGATTAATTTGCATTATCCGGAATCATATAAAAAATCAGTTGATTTTTCCATATATAGCTGGGCAGATAAAGTATCTTATGACAAGCCGACAGGGGTAGGGGAGTTTCTTACCCATTACGGGGAAGAGGGAGAAAAAAACCAGTGGTGGCAGGGAACCTGGGTTCGTGGCATGCGTTATGTGAATTTTGCGGACATACGACCTTACCGCCATGACTGGGCATGGCTAAGAAGTGATTATACCGTGAAAATAAATAATTTAAAAAACGGTTTTGCCCCTGTAGCTTTGTTTGATAAGGGATATGACGACCTTGGGCTGGAGCCACTGTTGTATAATAATTACCCGGTATTAAAACCAGGTGATACGGTTAGCCGTACTCTCGTCCTTTATAATGATGAGTTTTCCGATACTGTGATCACTGTTGAAGTACTGGTAAAATCATCGGAAATGCACCAGGCACTTTATAACTATAACGGAAACAAGACACCAAAACAAAAAATAATAGCACAAGGTACCGGCACTTACATGGTACCTCTCGGTCAACACATTGATATCCCATATTCCTTTGAAGTCCCGGCAATGACAGAAGGAATCATTGATCATATTGATGTGGAACTGATTACAAGGAAAAAGGGAGAAGTGAAATTCAGGGAAACCAGGCGTTTTGCGCTAAGGGACAACAGGTTCATGGAAGAGACATCAAAAAAGGTAATCCTTGGAAACGCAGTAAGGTAATCTGATTATGCCGGAATAAGTTGTTGCGGGACCGGTGGCTTTATGGTTTTGCCCAGTAAATATCCGGATTTCTTGTATAGGTATAGTTACTGAAATTTTCCGCCTTATAACCTGCCGGAATAAGCTCAATATATTCTCTCTGATTAAAATTCATCGCTTCATAATTATATTCGCTTTTGACAGGGCAGGATAACCGGAACAGATTTTTTGACATATAGGTCCTGTAATCCTGCTTTGTGTATTTGTCACCGTTATGATTAAGGTAATTGCTGATTTCCAGAACATCATTATTGATTAGTCTTTCCCTTACTTCCGAAAGACCAAGGAAATTACCGTTTTCATCTGTAAAATAACCGGCAAAGGGAGGCTATCTCAGCACCCAGTATTTCCATTTGTCACCAAGGTTCTGGCTGTAGTTTACCTGCGGTGTCTGCTCCAGGTTATTTATCATAATTGACTTGATAGAGACATTCTTTTGAAGATATTCCAATAAATCCGAATATGTGACCTCACCTTTGGTATCCTGGATCTTTTTCAGCAGATAGTATGTGAAAAGTCCATGCCTTTTATCCCTGAAAGGCAGGGCTGACTGGTCCTCACTGCTTGCGCAAAATACTACCAGGTTACCGCTGACTATTTCGGTCCGGGGTTTGATTTTTATGCCCCTTGCTGCAAGCAATCCGATATTTCTGCCTCCTCCGCTAAAGCAGGCATCGAGAAAAACCGTTACTCTTTTGCCCGGATATTCGGCCAGGCCTTTATAAATGTTCTCCAGTTTCAGTCCGTACTGCAGGTCGGTTGCTGATACATCTACAGGAATCAGATATGGTGTTTTGGTTGCCAGGTCAGGAAAGCCGTGCCCGGAATAGTATATGAAAATTTCTGCGTCACCGCCTGAATGTTTGATAATAAGGTTGATCTTCTCAAACATCCTTGTCATTTCAATATGGCCGGCATTGATCCTGAACAATATGTTTTCTGCGGGAATACCCAAAGTTTTCAGCGCATATTCTTTGAAAAGCTCAGCGTCACTTTGGGCAAAGTCAACATTAATCTCATCGCTCATTGTTGTCTGGAATGAATGATAGTCTTCGTTGCCGATGATCAACGCGAACCTGTTTGAATATTTTTTGCCTGATACAGGGATGTTAATATCTATATCAGAGGTTTTTTCCTCTGCGGGAACGTTAACGGCTGCTTCCTGTACTTTCTCAGTAACAGGTTTTGTTGTACTACCCTTGTCCCGTGTAATATTTACTGTTTTGTAGTTACTTTCCCCTTGCTGTGACATTAAATTGAAAGGAACAATAATCAGCAGGCAAATAAATAAACAATACAATATTTTTTTCATTTTTCAAATTTTATATTTTCAGAAACTAAAGCCAACTCCTAATTTAGTAACACTATAATAAGTGTCGCTAATATTAATACCAATACCCAAATCAATAGTAACAGGCTTAA
>CAZBUF010000258.1:0-12980 GCA_964495025.1 uncultured Bacteroidales bacterium
GATATTAATGAGCTTTCAAATGGTATGTACGTTATTATCATATCGAAAAATGAATTTCAAAAGAAATTCAAATTTTTAAAAATATTTCAATGAAAAGACACAGAATAAGAAATAAATTAAATATTAAAATAATGAATAAGCTGATTTTTATGGTATACGTCCTTGCAATACTGTTAATAACATGTAGTAAGGAAGATAAAATTGATGATCCGCAAATACTTGAATTTACGGCTTTCCCAACCACTTTACCGAAAAAAGATACGGTCACATTCAATATCAACGCTGTTGGTGACAACATTACTTTTTATGACGGCAAGTCTATTATTTTGCTTGAAGAAGAAGATATGCCAATAGTCTATATAATCGACAAGTTGCGGTTCCGGGTAACTGCGCCCGCCGATACTATCTACGCACGGCTCACTGTAGTAAATATTTATGATATTGATGTGATAAAGGAAGTATCAGATTCAATACAGTTTATATTACTGGATGAATAAGGGAAATAAAAATCAAATAACTTTTTATTGACAAGTGGAAGCAAAAATCAATAAACTATACGTTGCCCTGCTCTCTGTCATCGTGGCTTTTGGCGGATTTCTGCTTGGTTTTGACAGTGCTGTTATAGCAGGAGCTGTGCCCTATTATTCAGAAGCTTTTGGCCTCGATCAGGCATCATTCCTGTTCGGTTTTTCAGTGAGTTCACTCACTGCAGGATCGATCATAGGAAATTTTTCAGGTGGCATATTAGCAGATAAGTACGGCAGAAAAATTGTGCTTATAACGACTGCGGTTCTTTTCACTTTTTGTGCAGCCGGTACGGCTTTAGCTCATTCACTTACTTTTTTTATCATAGCACGCATTGTGGGAGGACTCGGAGTAGGCATGGCCATCCTGGTGGCGCCCATGTATATAGCCGAAGTAGCGCCAAAGAAATACAGGGGTACCCTGGTATCAATAAACCAGCTTAACATTGTAATTGGGATATCCATAGCCTTTTTCTCCAATTTCTTCATCAATAAAAATATAACTGACACTGATCTTAACTGGCGGTGGATGCTGGGTATTGGTGTCATACCGGCATTGCTTTACATGGTATTGTTGTTTTTCGTTCCTCAAAGTCCACGTTGGCTGGCCCAACGCTCAAGATTTTCCGAGGCAAAGAAAATATTGCAACGTCTCGGTGGAGATACGTACGCATCAGCTACATTAAGTGAAATAAAGGAAAGCATTACAAGGGAAATCAATCGCCCAAAAGCTTATTTAAAGCAATTGTTTACAAGTAATATGCGGTTAATCCTGATCATTGGTTTAGGAATAGCTTTTCTGCAACAAATATCGGCAATTAATGCAATTCTGTATTATGCTCCAATTATTTTTGAAACAGCAGGAGGCGGCCGTGATTCAGCTTTTATGCAGGCCGTCATACTGGGTGTAATCAACGTGATGTTTACTATACTGGCCATATTCCTGATCGACCGTGCAGGGCGTAAGCCTTTGCTTATAATAGGTACATCAGGTATTATCCTCGCTTACGTGTTTTTATCATTCGCGTTTTTTAACGCACGGTATGAGATCAAACCTGGTTCACTCGGAGAAATAACCCATGAAATACAGGAAAAAGGAATTACTGAAGACAACGCCATGATGCTCAAAGAAAAGTTATCTGAGGTCCTGTTTATCAGCTTCGACAATGAAATGGACTTTTTCAGTGAGATTGAAAAACATACCGGCAGTTATTTCAGCACAACACGAAATATAATTTTGAAAAACAGCATTCAAATCAATGCCAGGCTCGTATTGTCAGGTATCTTGCTTTTTATGGCTTCGTTTGCCATTTCACTCGGACCGGTTACATGGACGCTTCTCTCGGAAATATTTCCAAATAAAATAAGAGGACTGGCTATTTCGGTGGCCGGAACATTTAACGCACTTGTAAGCACCGCAGTGATAACAGTGTTTCCAATAGAGTTAGTTACATTCGGCCCGGCATGGACGTTTACCATCTTTGCTATCATCTGCTCAGCAGGATTAGTGTTTGTGATGAAATATATTCCCGAAACAAAAGGAAAATCACTTGAAGAACTTGAAAAACAACTCATTTTAAAAGGTAAATATTAAAAACCGAATTCGATGCAGAAAAAATTAATTTGGATAGCAATAGCAGTGTTTATTCTAGCCTGTGCATGCAATAATCAAACAGATATACAGGTTGACAGTCCCTCTAAAGTTGAAATTGTCAAAACAGATGATAAATACCGGCTGACAGTAAATGGCCTCCCTTTTTATGTAAAGGGTGCAGGTCTTGAATTTGGAAATATTGAGGCACTGGGCAGTCACGGAGCCAATTCGTTCCGTACCTGGAGAACATATAATGGCAAGGATAATTCCATAAAGATACTCGATAAAGCTCAACAAAACGGATTGATGGTACTTATGGGACTTGAGGTAGGCCGCGAACGGCATGGATATGATTATAATGATACAGTCTGGGTTAAACAGCAATTCCAGGAAATAAAAAAAGAGGTTATCAGGTTAAAAGATCACCCGGCATTATTGGCCTGGGCAATAGGTAATGAGTTGAACTTACGTGCTGAGAACCTTCGAATTTATAATGCCGTGAATGACATTTCAAAAATGATACATCAGGTTGATCCAAACCATCCTACAACCACAACACTCTCCGGGATTTCAAAACATGAAATAGATTATATCAAAATGCATTGTACTGACATCGATTTTTTATCGGTTCAATTTTATGGTGATATTGTAAACCTTAAAAAACGTATTGACGATGCAGGATGGACAGGCCCGTATATGGTTACAGAATGGGGTGCTACAGGGCACTGGGAATCTCCGGTTACATCATGGGGTTCATGGATAGAACCCAGCAGCAACGATAAGGCAAAAGCATTCATTGAACGTTATAAAATAGCAATTGAAGCCGATCAAAAGAAATGCCTGGGATCCTATGTCTTCCTTTGGGGACAAAAACAGGAACGCACTCCTACCTGGTATGGAATGTTCCTGGAAACAGGTGAAGAAACTGAAACTGTTGATGCCATGCATTATATCTGGAATGGAAAATGGCCGGGTAACCTCTGCCCGGAATTAAAAAGTTTCACTCTAAATGAAAAGCAGGCAAATGATAACATCATAATCAAAAAAGATCAAACACTTTATGTAAATGTGTCGGCCAACGATTTGGATAATGATACGCTGCTTTATAAATGGGAGATATTGCCGGAAACTACAGATTTATCTACAGGAGGCGATTTTGAAAGCCGTCCTGAAACTGTTTTGTTGCTTGAAAGTGATTCTCCGGTTGATACTCTGAAAGCCCCCAACCTGCCGGGTGCATATCGTGTATTCGTTTATGTCCTGGACCAGAAAGGCCATGCTGCTACGGCCAATATCCCCTTTTATGTTGAAAAGTAGCCTGTCTAAAATCATTCAATAGATTAGTAATCACCGGGAAAAAACACACTTTATTTACAACCTTAAATTATTATACTCTCATGTTAAATAAAGAATAATTGCCGGCACATTTCATTCAGCCCCTGTCAGTGTTTGAAATCCTGGCTGGGATGAAACAGGTACTATTTGAACCGGAAAAAAACATTGAATTAATATGAGACAGAAGAAAATTTACTTCGGTCAGCAACCATTGAAAATAAACAATCTGGCAGTCAATGGCGAACTGGTCATCCGTGGGGATGATATCTTCTATAAAATATCGAACTACAACAAAATGCCGCCATTTTTTATGACCGTAGTAAGTAATTCCGATCATTGGATGTTTGTATCAAGCAAGGGGGGCCTTACCTGTGGACGTATTAATCCTGAAAATGCTTTATTCCCGTATTACACCGACGATAAAATTCATGATGCATCTGATAATACCGGCCCGCAAACAATCATCATTGTAAACAGGGATGCCACATATTGTTTATGGGAACCATTCAGTATTATGTGTTCATCAGTTTATGCAATAGAACGAAACCTTTACAAAAATATGGCAGGCAACCAGCTCATTTTCGAGGAGGTCAACCATGATCTGCAATCTGTGTTTTCATATACCTGGATGAACAGTGAGAAATTCGGCTTTATAAGAAAATCCTGGTTGCAAAATCTTTCTGAAAATACGCCTCTTGAATATGAAATACTTGATGGCCTGCGAAATATTCTGCCTTATGGCGTAAACCGGAGTTTGCAAACTAATATGAGCACTCTGGTTGACGGTTACAAAAAATGTGAACTTATCGAAAATGCCGGACTGGGAATTTATTCGCTCAGTTCGATCCTCACCGACAGAGCCGAACCCAGTGAGTCACTGAAAGCTACAACCGTTTGGCAAACGGGCCTTCATAATCCTGATATACTGTTATCAACCGATCAACTGGATGATTTCCGAAATGGAAAACCTGCTAAAACCGAAAAAGATAAAAAAGGAAAAAGGGGAGCTTTTTTTGTGCACTCACGGTTTAAATCCGCTGCCGGGCAGGGAAAAGACTGGTATATAGCTGCAGAGCTCAACCAGGATGCCTGCGGTATAATACAACTTATTCATACACTGAAGTACGGAAACCTCTTTAAGTTGATTACAGATGACGTTTTATCCGGAACGAAAAAACTTATACAAAAAATTGAACTGGCAGATGGTATTCAAATAACTTCCGATAAATTGACTGACCTGAGGCATTTTACAAATACCTTATTTAATTGTATGCGTGGAGGTATCTTTAATAACGGATACAAGGTTGTCAGGAAAGATTTTCTTTCATTTGTAACCACCATCAACAAAACTATCTTTGAAAATAACCATCATTTTCAGGATCATCTTCCTGAAATCATTCTTTACACTGAATTAGTGAAGCTGGTAAAAGAACATGGAAACACTGACCTTGAACGTATTACCTATGAATACCTGCCACTTTCATTTAGCCGGAGGCATGGTGATCCCAGCCGTCCATGGAATACATTCTCTATTGATATTAAAAAACCCGATGGCAGTGAGAATCTCAATTATCAGGGCAATTGGCGCGATATATTCCAGAACTGGGAGGCATTAGCTGTTTCGTTTCCCGGATTTATTGAAAGTTTCATTGTTAAATTTCTTAATGCATCAACAATTGATGGATATAATCCTTATCGTGTTACCAGGGAAGGTTTTGACTGGGAAATACCTGACCCTGACGATCCGTGGTCAAATATAGGTTATTGGGGCGACCACCAGGTGATATACCTTCTTAAGTTCCTGGAATTGTCAAACAAATATCATCCTGGCAAACTTCAGGAATTCCTGAAAAGGGATGTATTTGTTTATGCCCATGTCCCCTATACCATCAAACCCTACCTCGATATAAAAAGCGATCCGCGTAACAGTATTGTTTACGATAAAAAAACTGAGGTGGCTTTACAGAAAAGAATAGCAAAATACGGAAATGACGGTAAATTATATTATAACCGGGAAGGATTGATGCATAAAGCTAATATTACGGAGAAGCTGGTGGTGATGATACTTGCTAAACTCAGTAACTTTGTGCCCGGAGGTGGTATATGGATGAATACGCAACGTCCCGAATGGAATGATGCTAATAATGCCCTGGCAGGATATGGCCTTTCGATGGTCACTTTATACCATATGCGCCGCTTTATCACATTCATAACCAGATTGTTTGACAATTCTGAAGAACAACAATACCTGTTATCAGAAGAAATATATAACTTCTGTAATTCGCAAGCGACTATATTTAAAGAACATAAGCACTTGCTGGCAAAAGAAATTGACGATGTGCATCGCAAAACGATACTTGATGCATTGGGCAAGTCAGGTGAAAAATACAGGAGTGAAGCATATTCCGGATTATCAGGAAAAAAAGTTGCTATATCATCTGTTTTCCTGGCAGGCTTTTTCAAACTCTGCCTCAGGTATATCGACCATACTATTTGCGTAAACAAGCGATCTGATGGATTGTACCATTCCTACAATCTTATCCGGTTTGAGCCTTGGGGTTACTCTGTTGAACACCTTTACGAAATGCTGGAAGGACAGGTTGCTGTATTGAATTCAGGGTGCCTAAACGCCATTGAGGCGGTCGATCTGTTGGATGCCTTATATAACAGCCGCATGTACAGAAGCGACCAACATAGCTATATGCTTTATCCTGACAAAGAATTGCCTTCATTTCAGGTTAAAAATATCATACCTTCTGAAAAAGTCCTGGTAATACCATTTCTCAGGAATGAAATCACACAAAATAATAACAGGTACATTGAGAAAGATATTGAAGGTAACTATCATTTTAATGGCAGGTTCAGGAATTCCAAAGAACTATTTGCTACTCTAACTTCGGAAAACAACAACTCCGGACCTGGAAAAAAGGAAATTGACCGTATATGCCAATTATACTCCAATACCTTTAATCATCATGCGTTTACCGGACGTTCGTGCAGCTTTTATAAATACGAAGGGCTTGGCTGCATATACTGGCACATGGCGTCAAAATTATTGCTGGCAGTGGGGGAGATATGTTTAAAGGCCAGGCATGATAAAGTACCGAAAGAAACATTAAACAGGCTTTGCAGCCATTACTATAAAATAAAGAAGGGTATCGGAACACATAAAAATCCAGATGAATATGGTGCTTTTCCGCAGGATCCCTATTCGCATACACCTTCGTTTGCAGGCGTTCAGCAGCCCGGAATGACCGGCCAGGTAAAAGAAGATATTATCTCCCGTTTTAACGAGTTGGGAGTAGTGATAGAAGAAGGGATGATTACTTTTTCACCCGTTCTGCTGAAAAATGAAGATTTGCTTAAGAATTCTGCAGAAAAGGTAATTACCCGGAGTAATGAAAAATATACAATAACCCTGAATAAAAATATGCTGGCATTTACTTTTTGTGGTGTGCCTGTCATTTATAAAATATCAGGGAAGGAGAAAATAATATTGGAATTCGCAGACGGTATATCAGTCAAATTTGACGGAAAGTCGCTAAATAAAGAGATTAGCCAACAGGTTTTTAACCGTAATCCGGATATCAGGCATATATTAGTTACAATGAATCCAAAAACCCTCATTAAATGACTGTCTGACAGGGTTGGAAGATATCAATTGGTTTTAAACCTTAGATAAATTATGTTCTTATTTTAGGATGATCCAAACTGAAAAGCGTTGAAAACTTGTTTTCATAAGTGGTTTTTTCAGCCAGCCGAACTAGCTGTATGAATTTACAGACGTTTTTATTTTATTGTTTACAGAAACAAAATGTATCCGTTGTTCAGTAGCAGTTAATATGGCATTTAGCATATCAGCATAGCTGAGCCCCTCTAATCCCGCCATTATTGCCAAATGTCCATCCCAGCACCAGCCGGGGTTTGGATTAACTTCCAGCAGCCTGGGTACATCTTTTGAATCAAGCCTCCAGTCAAACCTTACATAATCTCTGCAATCCAACCTTTCTGCAAGTTTAAGGCTGAACTCAATAATTAACTTTTCTATCTTATCATTTAACTCCGCCGGTACTGAGCGTAAAAGCTTGAAATAGGGTGAATCCTGTAACCATTTGGCTTCATAACCGCATATCTTTGGCAGCTCTTCAGGGAGTTGCGAATAATCTTCTTCAATAACAGGAAGTATTGTATATGACTCCGGTGGATTCCCTATAAGGCCCAATGTAAGGTCTTTTCCCGTAAGGAATTCCTCTACAAGAAGAGGTTTATCATAACCGAATTTCTCCCTTATCCTCACTATAGCATTATCCAGCTCCTCTAATGTGTAAGCGACACTTTTCTGAGTAATGCCAAAACTTGAATCTCCGAAATTCGGCTTGGCAATTACAGGAAACTCAATGTTCATTTCAAAAACATTATCTCCCGGCTTAATATAAAAAGCATCCGAAACCGGTACTCCCATTTCTTTGGCAATACCACGGATCAACGATTTATCGTAGCAATATGCCAGGCACTGGGGATTAGACCCTGAATAAGGGATCTCCAGCATTTCCAGCAATGAAGGGACATGCAATTCCTTTGTGGCATCATTGCTGAAGCCTTCATCGCAAAGGTTTAAAACATAGTCAGTTTTCGATTTTAGTTTCATCAGATCGGTAATAAGCGTATCATGGTTATCCAGATATGTAAACCTGTAACCTTTCAATGAGCTTAACGATATTTTTAAATTCTGAATGGTTTTATAGTCATCCTCATCAAAAACCGTATCCGGCTTAACAACATCGGGCTTTTTCGGATCTCCAAGCACAATAACCACATTTTTTATCTCAGCGATTTTATCCTTTACAGGCGTCCATTCTTTAATAATAGAAGAAGATACGATAATTCTTCTCTCCATCATTCCCAGATCCTGGTTCCTGTTTGAACCGGTTGCATAGTCATCATGAACATTAATATTGCTAAATCCTGAATTCCCTAATATTTCCTTAAGTTTTTCCCTTGTATATAAACGCTCTGCATAAAACTGGTCAGCAACTACTCCTTTTTTACTGTTTGTAATGACCTCACGTGATATCAGGCGTTCGTTGTCGCTGGCAAGAGAACGCTCACGGCATACAAAATGATTCTTATCAATCCATTCCCAGCTTCTTGGATTAAAATGTTTCTTAAGATAATTGCCGTCAGCAACATCAACTAAAAACTTCCCGTAAGGCTTTAATACTCTGAATACTTCCTTTAATATTTTAAGGTCATCATCAATACTTTCAAAGTAACCGAAACTATTTCCAAGAATCATTACAGCATCAAATGTATCAGACTGATAAGGTAATTTACGGGCGTCTCCTTCCTTAAAATTTGCTGACATATTCTCAGTTATATTTACCTGCTTTGCTTTGCGTATCAGGTAATGTGACCGATCCATGCCATGAAGGTTCTTATATCCCCTGCGCGCAAGTTCCAGCGTATGCCTGCCCTGGCCGCAAGCCAGATCAAGAATTACATCATCCTTTGAGATATCCAGTATATTCATAAACATATCTATCTCAAAACTCGTAATACTCCTGTCTTCCACCACATCTGCATCAGTTTTTAAGTACATGGAATTGAATATTCTCCTCCACCAGTCAGGTTGCAGATATTTTTCCAGGTTTTTCACCGGTCCTAATGATATGTTTGCAGATTGCCCGTTTTTTTTGGCGCTGTTAGCAGCTAAATTTTTCATTTTCAGGTTCTATTTTTTTTGGATTATCCGGATACTAAAAATATTAGATTATATATATTACTGATTATAAGTAATTTTTCAATTTACGCTTTAATCCGGAGGTAAAAAAAATGCTGAAAAAACAAGTGATCCTCTTATGCCAGGTAATAATGCCCTTCTTCTTGTCACCCGACTTTTAAAATTTGATACACTGTATTTCCCGGCAGTTTTGTAAAATAAGGATATAAAAATAATACCTGTCAGCACTAATATTAATATTATTCTTATCCCCATCTATAACCAGCATATAATATATTCGATTCTATTTCAAATAAAGAATTATATAATCAAAAGTGACCGTGTAATATTAATAAAATAAAATGAATATGAAATTAAAAATTAATGAAATTATTATGAGTTATAACAAGGTAAAATATCATTTCGTTTTATTGCCTTAACAATCAGAGTTTCACCAAAATATACCGGACGGGAAAACATATCTTTTATAATCTTTCTATTCAGTATTTTTTGTTGTATTTCCTTTTCCTCTTTTCGGTAAACAAACCTGGTTTTTATTAGTGAGAAAGGATAAAAAATAATGAAAATCCAGCTAACCGGTTTTATGCGGTTTGCCGTTATGCAGGTTATTTCAAATCCGCTTGTGTGCAAAATATACCTCATCTTTGGGAAGTCAATCATATTTATATGGTGCAGGTGCGACGGTTTATTTTCATTCAGCGGTGATTTACACTTATTATGATGCCCTGTAAGAAACCAGCGCCATCGCGATCGCATTGACGTAATATTGGGAGTTGATAAGATCAGTTTCCCCTCCTTATGTAATATCCTGTTGCATTCCCTGATAAATGCAAATGGATTTTCAATATGCTCAATCCCATCAATACAAACAATAGCATCGAATTCTTCGTCTTTAAATGGCAACGGTTCGTTCATGTCAGCCCTGAAGAACCTTTCATTATCAAACTTCAGAAGATTTTCAATATCGGCAGAAGAAACATCTTTCCCTTGTTTTAAAAGTCTGTAACTAAAGGCACCTGCACCGCATGGAATATCAAGAACTTTCAGTATATCCCTGTCCTCTGATATTAATTCGGCAACTTTATTATGTGTGTTCGCTGAGGTATTTTCAGGTATTTGCAAGTCTTCCATACTAACGTTTTTTATAAAGTTCCCTAAGTTTAATATCCTTGAGAAATACTCCGTAAGCCGTAAGCTTACTTATGATAAATCCGTAATATCCGTCAAGAAATCCCAGTTTCAGAAAATATTTCTTTAAAAACGCTGCCAGTGTTCTGACAAATGTAAAACATAAGGATATCCTTATTCCCTTTTGAAATTTTGCTTTGGCTGATATATCGGAAAACCTGTTAATCTGATTAATATGATCGCTGATGCTATTGAATGAATAATGCAGAATATTGCCGGACAGATGTTTTATTATGGCCCCGGACTGCATCTCAAATCTGTCATGTGGATTTAATCCTGTCCATTTACCTTTTCTGCTATCCCAAAGACGAAGTTTCCTGTCAGGGTACCAGCCGGTATGATGTATCCATTTTCCGCAATAGTTGTTTAACCTGTTTATGGTATATCCGTCTCCGTCCCAATTGTTTTTTACCTTTTTAATTTCTTCGATCAGCTTTTCAGAAAGAACTTCATCAGCATCGAGGGATAAAATATGAGAAAATTTTGCCTGGGTAATGGCATAATTTTTTTGTTGTATATATCCTTCAAATTTATTTTTAACAAACCTTACTCCGTGTGATATACATATTTCTTCAGTTTTATCAGTTGAATAAGAGTCTACAATAACAATATCATCAGCAATATCTTTAACAGAATCGAGGCACTTTCCTATAGTCTTTTCTTCATTTAAAGTTATTATTACAACTGATATGGAAACTTTCATTGTTTTATTTGTGATAGTAATTTCTCTTTTGCCCAATAAATCTATCCTGACAGGTACTTTCTTTTTCCAGAACAAACTTATTGAAATTTCCCGTTATATCGATAATTTAAATTAAGAATTTATTGTTAAGGGGGACAGAACAGGTCATCCCACAGGAAAAGACGTACTTATATCGACCTTATTAAAGTATCATAATTAAGAAGTCCTATTCAAATTATTGTTTTATGGTATTGTCCATTTAGGATAAATATATATTTGATTAGTACGTTAATATTGACTAAAATTGTACCCCCAAATAATAATCAATGGTAAGCAAAGGAATATCAAGAGTCTCACAACAAATAAAGAAGGGCGCTATCCTCCTCTCAAGGAGGCTGTCCCCTTTTCTAAAGGGAGCTGTCCCTATTTCAAGGGAGCTGTCCCTATTTTTGTCCCTATTTTTAATAGCATTGTTGACAACCTCAGGAATTGCACAGGACAATGAAAATCTGAAAGTATCAGGGCAAGCGGACCTGGTATTAATGATGGCGGAAGATTTTGAATCTGCATTCCCCTCGGGATCATGGACTATTGACACGCTTCCTATATCAGGCTGGCCAAGTTCTGATGCACGCTGGGCACGTTCCGGCTGCAAGCCTCATGGCGGTTCCTATTCGGCATCCTGTGATGCAGGAGGGATTGACAGTGTGGATTGCGGAGTGGCATATCCTGTAAATATGAAAACATATATGGCCTACGGGCCGTTTGATCTATCAGATGCCAGTGATGCATATCTGAAATTTTACTGGTGGTCAGTAACAGAATCAGAATGGGATTATTTTACTGTTGCTGCATCAGTTGACGGAACTTCTTTTTACGGCACAGACTGGACAGGTTTTCACGATTCATGGACCCAATATACTTTCGACCTTACTGCCGTTCCTGCATTGGGCAATCTTACCGGTGAGCCTCAGGTATGGATATCATTTATTTTTTACAGCGATTTTATTATTACTGAACCTCATGGTGCATATGTTGATGATATAGAATTATGGAAAGATGTTTCTTCCGGGGCTGTGGATCTTGGCTTTTCGGGAGGTGCTTTCAATCCCAATCCTGTTATGGAGAACGGGCTTCTTGCAATTGCCTCGCAGATAACCAACAATGGAAAAACATTAATCACCGACTCTGAGATTCGATATTACCTGTCGTTAAATTCTACTATAGATACATTAGATTGCTATCTGGGAAGTGATTCTGTGACATTAGGACCAGGAATTTCCGGCTTTGAATCCCATGTAGCTGACCTGAGCGGTATAGGCTGCATAGCCCCTGGATCATATTATGTAGGTGTATATTTTGTTGATGAGGGCAACGGTGAGCATTTCACTACACCATTGGTTATTAATGCTTCGTCAGGTTCGTATAATTTAACTCTTACGGGAGGTATCTTCACTCCCAACCCTGTGTTTGATGATGGCACACTGGAAATTAATCCCCAGATCACTAACATTGGAAGCGAATCAGCTACCGGCGCTGAAATACGATACTATCTTTCCTCCAACTCCATTATTACAACTACTGACTGCTACCTGGGAAATGATTATGTTAACCTGGGCCCTGGGCAAACGCAGGCTGAAAATATTACGGTGGACATGGGCTCTATAGGTTGTATTTCCACAGGAACATTTTATGTAGGTGTTTACTTTGTTGATGACGACAATGGCGAGTGTTTCCCCACAATGCTGGTAATTAATTCTTCCGGAGGTTTGCAGAATTTAACTATTTCAGGAGGAAACTTTAATCCCAACCCAATACCTGAAGACGGGCTTCTGTATATAAATCCCCAGATAACCAATACCGGATCCGTATTAGCCATAAATTCCGAAATAGAATACTATCTTTCAACAAACACCA
>CAZBUF010000259.1:0-4524 GCA_964495025.1 uncultured Bacteroidales bacterium
CGTGATTTGTATAAAAAGACCGAGAGAAGCACTCCTGCAAGAAAAGCTCCCAGCAATATTGCCTCTTTGTCAATAAACTGTGCACTTACAATAAAAACCAGGATAAGAAACATCGTTCCCCTTATTCTGATTTGCAGGTCAGCATGTGCCAGCTGGTATATAATCCTCTTAAAGAACCTGATATCTTTTAGCCTTAGTCCAATCCTGTAGAATACATAAAACAGTATAAATAAGGCTATTATAAGAAACACCTCGGCTTTAAATCCGTTCTTGATTATGAAAGCAGACAGGGTAAATAATATTATGCTGATAATATCTGCAACAGCAGCAGCGGAAATAATCATCTGTCCAAATTCAGTATTTATTTCCTCCCTGTTCTTAAGTACCGGTAATATTATGCCCACTGATGAAGTAACCATAATTAATGAAAAATACCATATGTTTGTTATGTTAATGATCATCGACAAAGCAAAAGTAAATAGTAAGGAAAAGCCTAATGTTATTATGAATATCAGCATGCCAACAAGGAAAGGATTCTTTTGAAAGCGTGAAACCGACATTTTTTTAACGGACATTGAATCGAGTATCTTATTAACATCAATTTCCAGTCCCGTTAAAAACATTAAAAAAATAAAACCTGTCAGGGCAAGAAATTCAAGGATCCTGGCGCTTTCCGCTGAAAAATTCTGTATCAGGGGCCTTGCAATAATAAAACCCATGATTATCTCAAGCACGGCAGTTGGCACCTTCCTTAGTCGTACGAATGAAGTAACCATAGGGATAATAAAGGCCAGGGCAGCAATAATGAATAGGGGGAGGTAATTGAAATCAAATGATATATTTAATAAGGGAATTCGCTCCATAAGGTATATATCAAAATAAAGTATATATCAGAATAAAGTATATAAATATATGCAATTACTTCGATTTTGCATAACCGTACTTCAGGATTAATTAAATGGGAGGATACTAAACTGTACTTTCAACTTTCTGAAAGTATTTATTTATTAATGAAAGCACTTCATCCGGCTTTATCGGTTTCACTAAACAGTCGGAACAGCCCGCTTCGAGAATCATGGTAATATCTTCATTCATTGCATATGCTGTTTGCGCAATAACAGGTATTTCAGGGTGTTTTGCCTTGATTTTCCGTGTAGCCTCATAACCGTTCATACCTGCCATCCTTATATCCATCAGTACAATATTTACATTTTTTCTATTGCAGAAATCAATGGCATCAAAGCCATTTTCTGCCCAGTATACCTTTGCCTTTGTTTTGTCCAGAATAGTTTTAAGATAAATATAATTTGCCTTTTCATCCTCCGCGATAACTATCGCCTTGTCGCTCCAGTCGTACTTCATTATATCATCAGCATTGCCGGATATTTTGGAATATATGCCAGTCTTTGTTCTTCCTGCTGGTAAAGTGAAATAGAATGTTGAACCGTTCCCTTCCTCTGAGTCAACCCATATGCTCCCGTTTAACAGCTCAACCAACTGCTTTGATATCGCCAGTCCAAGTCCTGAGCCGTTACGATTTTCATTAAAATATTCTCCAACCTGGCCAAACCGTTTAAAAACAAAATGCATTTTATCATTAGCTATGCCTATGCCCGTATCTTTTACAAAAAACTCAATTATATGCCCATCCTTATTACAGTACCCAAATTCGATGACGCCTTCATAAGTAAACTTTATTGCATTATTAATCAAATTCGACAGTATCTGTTTTAATCTGTAAGGATCCGTAAGTATTACCTTTTCCTTATTACTATCTTCAGGTGGAAGCGAAAGTTTTATTTTAACAGAGGATTTTTTGTTCTTGACCAGAGAATCAGAATAATACATGTAAAGACCATTAAGCAATTCATTAACATTGCAGCTGGTAAAATTTATTTTTATTTTCGCTGATTCAATCCTGGAAATATCAATTATATCATCTATCAGGTTCAAAAGGCTGTTACCATTTTCGATAATCAATTGAACAAATTTGTTTTTATTTCCTGCTGAAACATTATTTTCAAGTATAAGGTTTGAAAATCCAAGGATCGCATTCATGGGAGTTCTTATCTCATGGCTCATGTTAGCCAGAAATACGGATTTCAGATGATCGCTTTCCTCAGCTTGTTCTTTGGCTTTTCTGAGTTCTTCTATACTTGACCTGAGTTCTTTATTTGTCTTTATTAGGTCCTTATTGGCAGTTCTAAGCCTCTTGGTTTCAAATTTCTGCCTTTTGCTTCTGCTATCCTTCAACATAAGTGAAATGCGAAATTTATTGAATGTTACACCTGTAAAAAAGATACTGCTTTTTTAAATATATAAGCAGTCAGAAATCAATCATGAATATAATATTATTATAATAAACAGCCTTTAAATTAAAAATGATTTTGCTTACCCTGTCATAATGATATATATCACCATTTCGGCATAAAAAATTCGCTGAAGGAGATAGTACTTAGCTGGATTTAGGGGGTTAGCAGACTAATCAACCCGCAATTAAAACTCAAGTTTTCTTTTTACATATGATGAATAATCCTTAATAATGGGTGTATATTCATCATTCATTATTTCAGATGAGATCATGAAATCTGCTGTAGATCTGTTACATGCGGTAGGAATATTATAAAGAACAGTTATTCTTAACAGCGCTTTTACATCCACATCATGCGGTTGAGGCTGCATAGGGTCCCATAAAAAAATAAGCATATCGATTTTCCCTTCGGCAATTAATGCCCCAAGCTGCTGATCTCCACCCAGCGGTCCTGATTTCAGCTTACTGACCTTAATATTTTTATGCTTTGTATGGGATGAACAATTTATCAAAGCCTGCTCAACCAGTTTGCCTGTTGTGCCGGTACAGGTTATTTCATGCTTAAGCAAAACCTGCCAGTTCCATTCCACCCATTCTATAAGATCTTTTTTCCTGTTATCATGTGCCACCAATGCTATTCTCTTATTTACATTCATAATATTTACTTATTTTGTTTTCAAAAATTTGTCAGAAATGCCGGCCATTCAGTATATCCAGATATTTCATATAATACCTGTCAACTATTTTGTCAATGCTTATCTTTTCCTCCTCCTGCCTTATTTTATAATCCGTTTTGCTTTCTGATTTTTTCCTTGGCTGCAACAACGATAAATCGGATATCTCCTTTTCAGTTTCCTTAGAAAAATAAAAATCAACGAATATCCTCTTGTTTAATTTCCATAATCTAGCAGTCTCATCATTTGAGGCACTGGCAAAATGCATGCCATCCGGGCTGAATCTTACTGAATTTACACAACCTTCATGATCAGTAAAAGAATAGAGCATATTTCCCGAAATTGTTTCCCATAGAATTATTGTATTATCATATGAGCAGCTAAGCAGATATTTTCCATCAGCGCTAAAATCAATATCCATAACCTCTTTATCGTGTCCCGTATATGTTTTTATTACTTCGCCCGTAGTAATGTCCCACAGCCTTATAGTTTTATCACCTGAAGCACTGGCCAGGTACCTGCCTCCGGGATGAAATTTCACCGAGAAAATATTATCCGAGTGTATTTCCATCTTGTTCATCTCAACTCCTGAAACGGCATTCCATAATCTCACTGACTTGTCAAGAGAGCCACTGGCTATATATTTGCCATCATTGCTTATACATACCGGCAGGGTACTTTTTTCATGGCCTTCAAGGTTAAATAATGTCTCCCCGGTTGTATAATTCCAGACCCTGATATTTTTAGCATAAGAACCGCTGACAATTTTGTCAGTTTCAGCATTAAAATCAAAAGACCAGATATGTGTTGTGTTACCGCTATATGTCTTTAATAACTTACCTTCAACATTCATTAACTTGATATCTGGGCCACAGGCTGCCAGGATTTCATTCTCCTTTGGAAACTGCAGCGCCCTTATAGGAAAATAGTTATTTTCAATGCTGAATAATAACTCAAAGGTATTAACGTCCCATATATAAATTGCTTTGTCCCCGCCTCCGCTTGCCAGAAATTTACCGTCACGGCTAAATGCTATTGATAATACAGGTTCGCTGTGTTTTTTAAAAACATGAATAAGATTATCATCACTTTGAGCCGTTAAGCACAGGCATAAACCTGAAAACAAAATGAAAAAAATGTTGAATTTAATTTTCACACTTTAAAAATTTATTAACATTGGTACAACCTGAATAATTTACGTTCATGAAATATTCCACAAGCGGCTATCAGGGTATTTTTGCTTTCATTTCATTTCGTAATCCCTCCGTTTTTGCCAGTACTGCTTTCACAGAACCAACCAGTATCTTTGCTTCAATAAGAACAGGTATCCTGTTCCTGTCATCCGTGACCCACACAAAAAGATCTTCCCCTCCCTTGAATATTGTCCCCTCAACCAGCAATGCGGAAAATTTGATACAGTGATATTTGTCGCCGTCTTTTGTTGTTAATATTTCTTTGCCAAGATATCTTATATAAAGGTCAAATAATTCATTATCAATAATAACAGATACAGGGATTGTATCATTAACATCAAGGCCG
>CAZBUF010000260.1:0-5931 GCA_964495025.1 uncultured Bacteroidales bacterium
AATCCATTGCCAAATCAGGCTGATGGAACAGTGGATCTTGAATATCAGCTGGAAGAAAGGGCCAATGATCAGCTGGAACTGTCAGGAGGCTTCGGGGGACTCGGTTTTGTGGGGACCATAGGCGTCAGGTTCACAAATTTCTCTGCCAGAAACTTTTTTGTTGGTAAAGCCTGGAGACCTGTACCAACAGGTGACGGGCAAACACTTTCCATAAGAGCCCAGGCAAGCTCAAAATCATTCCAGGCATATAACATCTCGTTTATTGAACCCTGGTTTGGAGGGAAAAAACCTAACTCGTTCAATATCTCATTAACACATACTATAAGCAAAAGGCCTTACTATGCCGAGGGTAAATATAGAGTTAATGATACCAGTTATTTTAAGGTCTATGGGGCATCAATAGGATTGGGAAGGAGGCTGAAATGGCCCGATGACTATTTTACCTTATATAATGATATAAGTTTTCAGCGTTACAGATTAAGCCATTATGGAATAAGCCAGTTTATATTTACTAACGGCATATCCAATATTATAAGTTTTAAAAGCGTGCTTTCCAGGAGTTCACAGGACCAGATGCTCTACCCGAGAAGAGGATCAAACTTCAGCCTGGGACTGCAGTTAACACCTCCCTACTCCTTATTCAGTAATAAAGACTATTCAGCTATGTCGCTTGAAGAGAAATATAAATTTATAGAATTTCATAAATGGACATTTAATAGCGCATGGTATACAAGCCTTGTAGGAAATCTGGTGCTGGCAGTGAAAGCAAATTTCGGATATATCGGCCATTATAATAAAGATATCGGGCCCTCACCATTCGAGAAATTTGAAGTCGGGGGAAACCCGATGTATGCATCAGGATATATTTATGGCGCCGATATAATATCCGTTCGCGGATATCAGGATGGGAGTCTTACACCTGAAGTGATCATCCCGGGAAGAGACAGGCCTATTGATGATGGTAATGTTTATAATAAATATTCACTGGAGATCCGCTATCCGTTCTCATTGAACCCTTCTGCCACAATTTACGGACTGACCTTTATTGAAGGTGGCAATGCATGGCGTGCAATAGAGAATTTTAATCCGTTCCAGATTAAAAGATCTGCAGGTGTTGGCGTAAGGGTATTTTTACCAATGTTCGGACTGCTTGGCATAGACTGGGGTTATGGACTGGATGCATTACCAGGTGAAACAAAGCCTCATGGCGGCGAATTCCACTTTGTCATGGGCCAGCAGTTTTAAAAACTCCTGTCTGTTTAATATTTGGTACTATATTTGATGTAAAATATTATACAATTCTCTATATGATGTCTTTGATTAGTTTATTTATTAATAATAAAATGTTAAACAAATGAAACGTCCATGTTAAAATAATCATTTACTTTTGAGATATTAATGATTATTTTATCATGGTAAGTTACATGTGACCAAATAATTAAATAAAATATAAACACATGAAAAGGATAATAATTACACTAACAGCATTAATAATAGCAATTTGTGCTACAATGGCACAGAAGTATGCTTTCGTTGATACGGAATATATTCTGAACAACATACCATCGTACAAAGCTGCACAGGATCAGCTGGATGCAACATCCGAAGAATGGCAGAAGGAAATAGAAACAAAATATGCTGAGATAGAACAAATGTATAAAGACTTCCAGGCCGAGAAGGTGATGCTTACCGAGGATGTAAAGAAAAAAAAGGAAGAAGAGATCATTAACAGGGAAAGGGCGGTAAAGGAGCTGCAGAAAGCCTATTTCGGACAAAGCGGGTCTTTATATAAAAAACGCCAGGAGCTGATAAAACCTATACAGGATGATATCTTTAAAGCAGTGAAAGATATCGCTACTGAAGGCGGATATGCCGTGATTTTTGATACTTCAAGCGGGCCTACAATGCTTTATACAAATCCGAGATATGATGTGAGTGATGAAGTTCTGGAAAAATTAGGCTATAAAAATTAATTTCTTACATTTGCAATGGAAATTAATTTAACTATTTGAAATGAAAAACATCTTTAAAATCTTTATTACAGCTACATTTTTGTTATCCGGCTGTTTTCTGCAGGCCCAGGATCAAATTAAACTGGGACATATTAATATTCAGGATTTATTTGATGTGATGCCTGAAAGAGATACAGCACAGAAAAAACTGGAGAACATTGCTCAGCAGTTTGAAAATACACTTGAAGAACTACAGGTGGAATATAATAAAAAGCTGGAAAACTATCAGAAAAATATTAATACGATGTCTGATTTGATAAGGACAACAAAGGAAAATGAGCTTCAGGACCTTATGCAGAGAATTCAGCAATTCCAGGTTCAGGCGGAGCAGGACTTAACAAGGCAAAGATCGGGATTGTTTTTACCTATACAGGAAAAAGCCCTTAAAGCCATAAATGAAGTCGCCGAAGAGAATGGATTTACCTATATATTTGATATGAGTGCCGGGATAGTCCTTTTTGCAGCGGAAAATACTGAAGATATATTACCCATGGTAAAAGAAAAACTCGGACTTGAGTAATTTCACGAAAATATTTTTCTTTATTAGCCAGCTAAATATATAGCTGGCTTTTTTATTTTTGTATAATAAAGTATCATTATGAACATGAAACCAGAACAGCCAATAGGCATATTTGATTCCGGGGTGGGAGGACTTACTGTGGCCAACGCTATAAGGCAGATCCTGCCAAATGAGAGTATTATTTATTTTGGAGATACCGCCCATCTGCCATACGGTGATAAATCCCCGGAAACAATAAATTATTACTCCGGCAGAATATCGGAATACCTGCTGTCAATGGGTTGTAAAATAATTGTGATAGCCTGTAATACAGCGTCTGCAAATGCTTATGAAAGCGTGCATGAACTCGTTAAGGACAGGGCCCTGATGATTGATGTTATTAATCCCGTTGTTGCTTCAGTAGTAAATAACCCGCTGATCAAAAAGATCGGCGTCATTGGCACTAAAGCCACCATTAATAGTGGAGCTTATGCAAGAAAGATCTCAAAACTGAACAGTAATATTAAGGTTGCATCATTGCAAACACCACTCTTTGTCCCAATGATTGAAGAGGGATTTATTTTTGACGACATCAGCAATGCCATAATACGCTCGTACCTGTCAAAAGCAGAATTAAAAGATATTGATGCCCTGATACTGGGGTGTACCCATTATCCTATAATTAAAAACCAGATAAACAGATTTTATGATTTTAAAATTGATGTCATAGATTCATCCATGATCGTTGCCGGGCACCTGAAAAAAATATTAACGGAGAACTCATTGTTAAATAATAATAGCAAAGCAGATAACAAGTTCTTCATATCAGATTATACTGATTATTTTAAAGATATTTCCAGGCTGTTTTTTGAGGAAGGTATAAGCATAGAAAAACTGAATATCTGGAATTAGTATGACATTACTCATAATAATCTAATAATAATTTTCTCTAACTTTGATTGGCAACGGTAATATTATCACGCTATAATTAAACCTTTACGCATATTAATGTGTTTTCTTCTTAAAGGACTCTTTTTGTGTGTTAATATTTTCATCGCATATTGCCGGGGATAAATATTAATTTTATTATAAATTTCAGATTTTCGGCACATAAGCTTAAATACAGGTGCTGGTATTACCGAATTTATAAGATTAATGAAAAAGAAAACAAAAATAATTGAACTTGAAGAGGTTGTTGTAAAGTTTGCGGGTGATTCCGGGGATGGTATGCAGCTTACAGGGTCACAGTTCTCCGATTCTTCCGCTTTTATAGGGAACGATCTTTCAACATTCCCTGATTATCCTGCTGAGATAAGAGCCCCGGAAGGTACTATTGCCGGAGTCTCCGGTTTTCAGGTTCATATCGGGCATAAAGAAGTACAGACACCCGGTGATCAGGCTGATGTACTCGTTGCTATGAATCCTGCGGCATTGAAAGCTAACCTTAAATGGTTGAAATCCGGAGCAACAGTTATTATCGACATTGATAATTTTGATAACAAACACTACAAAAAGGCAGGATATGTTGAAGATCCTCTTCATGATGGCAGCCTTGAAGGATTTACCCTGGTAAAGGCCCCTATTACCGATCTTACCCGCGCAACTGTCAAAGAGTTCGGACTGGATCCCAGGATGTCCGATAAGACAAAAAATCAGTTTGTTGCAGGAATGTTGTACTGGTTATTTAACAGGGATATAAAAATCGGCGAATCATTTCTGGGATCAAAGTTTGCTCATAATCCTCAGCTTGTAAAAGCCAATGTAGCGGCATTATATGCAGGTTATAACTATGCCGAGACCGTTGAGGCTATAGCTACGACATTCCAGGTACATCCTGCCAGGAAGGGTACAGGATTGTTCAGGAATATAACAGGTAATATTGCTACGGCATGGGGATTGCTTGCTGCTTCCGAACGTTCGGGGCGGCAACTTTTCCTGGGATCTTATCCTATTACTCCTGCTTCTGAGATATTGCAGGAACTGGCAAATATGAAAAAACTGGGAGCCATTACTTTTCAGGGTGAGGATGAAATTGCCAGTATCTGCGCCGCTATTGGAGCATCCTTCGCCGGCAGTTTAGGTGTTACTTCAACATCGGGGCCCGGCCTTGATCTTAAGGGAGAAGCTATAGGCCTGGCAGTTATTACCGAATTGCCGATTGTAATAATAGATGTCCAGAGAGGAGGCCCCTCAACAGGCCTGCCTACAAAAACCGAACAATCGGACCTTATGCAGGCACTTTATGGCAGGCATGGCGAAAGCCCCTGTATTGTCATTGCAGCATCCACACCTGCAAATTGTTTTGATTTTGCCTATGAAGCGGCAAAACTGGCTATTGAACATATGACACCTGTCATACTGCTTACAGACGGATACCTTGCCAACGGTTCGGAACTTTGGCAAATCCCCAAAGTGAGCAAACTGCCTTCAATATTCCCGCCTCTGGTAAAAGATAATGATCCTGCCTATCATCCCTATGATCGCGATCCCGTGAGGCTGGCACGATACTGGGCAATACCCGGACAAAAAGGCCTCAGACATAGAATCGGGGGCCTTGAAAAAGCCGATGTTACCGGCGAGGTATCTTATGATCCCTTCAATCATGAGATAATGACCCTTACAAGAGATGAGAAAGTGCAACGGGTGGCAAACAGAATACCTGAACAGATAGTCGAAGGTAAGAAAAACGGCGATCTGCTCGTTGTTGGGTGGGGCGGCACTTACGGTGCGTTGATCACCGCAGTGAGAGAACTGCAGAAGGATAATATGAATATTAGCCTTGCCCAGTTCAATTATATAAACCCCCTGCCTGGGAATGTTGAAGAGATATTTGGCAATTTTAAAAAGATAGTTGTATGTGAACTGAATGTCGGGCAGTTTGCAAACTACCTCAGATCAAAATTCCCGAAGTTTAATTATTTGCAGTTCAATAAAATTCAGGGACTTCCGTTTCTGATATATGAACTGAAACAAAAGTTTAATGAAATTCTGGAGGATAACTAATATGAGAAATGAGGTTAATGATAAGAAAAAATCTGATTCGGAATTTGACCTGCTTGGCCCGGTAAAATGGTGCGCAGGTTGTGGCGGACATGCAGTTCTCTCGGCTGTGCAGAAGGCATTGCCCGAAACAGGCGTAAAGAAAGATGATGTCGTCTTTGTTTCAGGTATAGGCTGTTCTTCCAGGTTCCCTTATTATATTGATACTTATGGGTTTCATAGCCTCCACGGAAGAGCCTTTCCCATTGCTTCAGGTATTAAGGTATCAAATCCAAAATTAAGCGTATGGGTAGTCACAGGCGACGGTGATTCTATGGCAATAGGAGGTAACCATTTTATTCATATACTAAGAAGAAATATTAATATCAATATTTTATTGTTCAACAATAAAATTTATGGACTGACAAAAGGACAGTACTC
>CAZBUF010000261.1:0-4191 GCA_964495025.1 uncultured Bacteroidales bacterium
TAGGTATTATCCTCGTACTATCATTGCTGACAATACCACAAAATATCGCAAACACATTTACCAGAAATTACAGGAAAATTATAATTTATTCAATATTATTCGGATTTGCAGGAATAATGGCCGGATTATCCGGCGCCTATTATCTTAATATCCCCAGTGGAGCTTCAATTGTCTTTGTGTTAGTTGTTATGTTTACTATTGTAAAAATTGTGCAAAGAATACGCATACGAGCATTGTTTGACATTAAATAAAATTTTTTGTATATTTAGTTAAGCTGAATATCCGTAAAACAAATTTTAAAAATGAATTTAATCAGGCTGGGTCTCCTGAATCTCTTGGTCTTATTATTTGTATCATGCGGCACAACAAGTAAAGTTACCATTGTTGATAATGAAACAGGATACTTCCCTACACGGAAGAACAGAAAAGCAACTATCACAACAAGCATTAAAGTTGATCCTGACACAATTAAAAATCTTGTTGTGGTCAATAATTCGGAATACCTGAGATCAATGGCTTTAAATATGAAATATTTTAAGAAAGTCATGAATTTTATTGAACTCGAAAAAGATATTAATAATGAAGGATTTGAAGTTAAGGCACCGCTGAACCTTGGTGCACTTGATAACTACACTGAGTATATTCACGGGAATCCGTGCACAGTATTATACATGGAAAGCAGAAAAAAAGGGAATAAATGGTATGCTGAACTGAAATTATACGACCCCTTGAGAGGTGAAGATATTTTTATAAGTGAGATATTTCTGAATATGATGCTCGACGGATGGACTGATCAGGGAACTTCCTATCCTCTTTTTAATTCATTGATAGACTACCTTCATGGCCTGGAATAGAATACTGCAGCCAGGTGAGGATTTATATCTTTATGGTAAGATTTTTATGAAATGTAATCCCATATAGGAAATTCGATATCGCTGAAAAACCCCCTGCGTTCGGTTTTTGGATTATCTGAATTGCTGATCAAAAATTATGATAATTATGATTCGGAAAAGCGTAAAAAATTTATTACCCTTATTCATGATAGTATTCAGGGCATTAGCAATCTGGTGAGAAACCTGCTTACATGGTTTCTTTCCCGGCGGGACTTAATTAAATATAATCCAGCGAATGTTAACATTAAGGCGTTAGTGAAGGAAACCGCAGAGGTGCTTCAGGATAATGCAAAAAAGAAAACGATCTCGCTGCAGACAGATATTTCCGAAGATATGTTTGTAACAGCGGATAAAGATATGTTATCAACAGTTATTAGAAACCTGGTATCAAATTCCATAAAATTTACGCATAAGGAAGGAACAGTGAAAATTTCTTCCGTCCTCAAACAGGCAAAATTATCTCAGAATATCATGTTCAAGGATCACAGGGGAAGAGCCTTTAAATACGATCTCTCCGGTCAATGCCCTGACAACGGCTTCCTGCATGTAATTATTGCTGCTGTAGGCATTAATTAATACCGGAATATGCTGAAAATAATAATTAAGATAATAAGGATTGCTGTATGAGATCACTATCATCTGCTCTTTTGGCAGCATGTTGAATGTCCATACTGATTCGGCTTCCCTGCCCTTAAAGAATGGCAATCCCACGGGATCAAAATACTTGTTTTCAAGACAGCCTATTATCCTGTCATAATACCCCAGGCTGTCCATCCGCCAGTTCCAGTTGAAATATGAGAGGCTATATCGTAAATCTACATTAAAACCCCTGTCTTCAAGTAGCTGGCCGGTGTAATCAAATATTACGGTTTTATCCCTTTCACTGACATTAACAAGCAAAATATTTTTAACTTCACCCGTATCAAGAGGTAAGGATTCATCACCGCCTCTTAAAAGAGTCACTGCATTTTCTGCAACTGCCCTTGCAGTATTGTCAATAAAGGCCTTATCTTCATCAGTAAGTTTATCAAACAGGTTATGATCCTTGTCCAGGATGCCGAACCTTTCCTTGACTGCCCAGATTCTTTCAACGGCATCATCCAGCCTTGCCATCGGTATTTCATTTCTCAGGATCCTCGCTTCCAGCGTATCCATAAAAGCCAGATCGGGCCATAACATAAGGTCGACACCGGCTTTGAAACAGGTTATGGATGTCTCCAGCTCATCAGCGTAATAACCTGCGGCCCCTCCCATATTCAGGGCATCGGAAACTACTACTCCTTTGAAGTTCATCTCTTGTTTTAAAAGCTTCTGGATAACTTCTTCAGATAAACTTGCAGGAAGAAGGTTCCCGTTATATTTTTCCTTCTGCCAGGCAGGGAAAGTAATATGCCCGACCATTACGGAAGCTGCACCGTGATCGATAAGTGAGCTAAAAACCCTGCCGAATGTTTTTTTCCATTGTTTAAGGCTGAGAGTGTTTGATGCGGTCATCAGGTGCTGATCACGCATGGTCGAACCGTCACCTGGAAAATGCTTGATTGTTGTAACAATATTCCGGCTGTGCATACCGTCGATCTGTTTTTTTAACAGAGGAATAGCTGTTTCGGGATTATCAGATATAGCCCTTTCGTTTACAAGTGAATGCAGGGGATTCATGTTAAGATCAACCACCGGATGCAATAACCAGTTAATGCCGAAATCCCTTGCTTCCAGGGCAATGGACCTCCCGTACTTATAAGCCAGTTCTTCGGAATTAGCAGCACCAAGGGCCATCTCCACGGGCATATATGTGTAGGATGTGTACTTTTCACCCAGGCCCCTTTCAAAATCCTCCATAAAGATCAACGGGTATTTTGAAACGGCAGCATAACTTTTTATGCTTTCTTTGATGTAATAGTCCAGTGCCGAGTCTTTCGGGGCAAAATAATAATAATACCAGTCAGGTAAAAAGAAACCGCCTACGGGATACCTTCTGAAGAATGTATCAAGGTTGCCGCCTTCAAAGGTTTCATGATCGTAGTACCTCGAAACAATAACCATTGTCTGCCCGATCTTTTCTCGTAATGACAGTGTTTTCCAGGTTGTATCCTTTGGCACAAACCCTTCGTAAACATTTTCAGAATCCCGGCCGGGTTGCTGTTTTCCTTTAACACAAGTGACAGCAGCCAAACATAATGCAACAATTGTTATCAATGCCGGAGTAATAGTTTTTATTTTCATGCCTGATAATTTAATGTTAGACCAATGACGGTTTTTTCATTCCCGGACAGCCCCAAAAAATCTGCAGATAAAAATATACAAATAATAATAAACAGGAAAAATTTATCGGTTAATTCAATTAACATGTTTTAACCGCAGGGTGTACCGGCAGTATTAGTTTGTTAATGTATTTGCTTTTTATTAGGTTTGCCGTAAAAAGTTATGACAGTAAAAACAATTAAACTTATTGTATTCATCATTCTTTCTATACACGCAATAGGCCACTTTCAGGGTGTGGCCACAGCCACAGGTGCTAAGCTTAGCAGATCTTCATCGGCAGCTTCCTGGCTTCTGAATAAATTTTTGGGAAAAAATATATCACAGATCATTTGCCTTCTGTTATACTTTATAGCGGCACATCTTGGTATTTTTGCAGCTTTTAGTTTTCAGGGATGGATATTCCCCCAACATTTATGGCAGAATCTTGTTTTTCTTACTGCTGTATTTTCCACCATAGCTTTAGTACTTTACCCGAATGCACTGGCAATGTTTTTCAATAAGATCGGGGCAATAACTGTTAATGCTATTATTATTCTGTCATTATTCTGGCTTCAATGGCCTTCCGTGATATTTGGCAATTAATTTTTCTCTTTTAAAAAATCCGCTTGATAACCTGTATGTGTTAATATATAATAAATTTTAACAAAATGTTTGGCTTGATTTTTGTTTTTCGTAACTTTCAAAATAAAATTAAATTAAACTTAACTTAAAACCTATTAGAATGAAAAAAATCTATATCGTAGTATTTCTGGTTGCTATTGCGGCAGGTTGCTCCCGACATGTTACAAGAGTAAGCGAAACAAGTACGATTGACCTGAGCGGCCGCTGGAATGATACCGATTCCAGGCTTGTAGCCGAAGAAATGGTAAAAGACGGTTTAAGCCGTATATGGCTGAAGGATTTTACCGAGGCAAAAAATGAGAAGCCTACTGTTATTGTTGGAGTTATTTACAACAAAACAAGCGAACATATAAGCACGGAAACTTTCATTAAGGATATTGAACGTGAATTTATCAATTCAGGCCAGGTCCGCCTT
>CAZBUF010000262.1:0-13806 GCA_964495025.1 uncultured Bacteroidales bacterium
CATCCGAGATCGTATGATGAGGATTACAGAAGGGCCTGTGAACCATCAGCGATGAATTCTCATCGATCTTCCCTGCCACCGAGTGTATCTTCGTGGTTTCCAGTGCTTCCCTGAGTGTAAAAGGCGGCAGGATCGTTGCTATCCGTTTCGCGAGCATCGTTTTTCCTGCTCCCGGCGGCCCGATCATTATAATATTATGGCCTCCTGATGCGGCAATCTCCAGTGCCCTTTTTACATTCTCCTGCCCTTTTACGTCTGCAAAATCAATATTATAAGTATTTATGCACGAAAAGAAATCATTACGTGTATCAACAATAGTTGGTTCAGGCTCAATCTCTTTATTAAAAAACCTTATAACTTCAAGGATGTTCTCTACACCGTAGATGTCAAGATCATCCACAACGGCAGCCTCTCTTGCATTATGTTTTGGCAGAATAAATCCCTTAAATCCACGTTTCCGGGCCTCTATTGCAATTGGCAATACTCCTTTTACAGGGCGAAGGCTCCCGTCCAGCGACAGCTCCCCCATTATTACATATTTATATATATCATCACTGTTTATTTGCCCTGATGCGGCAAGAATTCCTATTGCCAGCGGCAGATCATACGCAGATCCTTCCTTTTTTATATCGGCAGGAGCCATATTAATGATAATCTTTTTCCCCGGCCACCTGTATTCGTTTGTTTTGATTGCTGATTCTATACGTTGCTTACTTTCCTTAACGGCATTATCAGGAAGCCCTACGAGGAAAAATTTTGCACCGCGGATTACATTAACTTCAATGGTAATAAGTTCAGCATTAACACCGCATACAGCACTACCATAAGTCTTTACTAACATAAAGTGAAGTAAAACCGATTATTTTAGCAGCCTTTCTTTTCTTTCTCTCTTTTCTTCAGCCTGTTGTAACCAGTAGCAGCCACAGCCTTTGATATCCTCTTTTCTTAAACACCCGAAATTAATGCCTAACCCGAAGCGAATATTTATATTTTTTGCACTCTGAGGCCATATCATACCCGGAACATTATCACTAATGATATAAAACTGAACCGGAGACCTGCCGAAAGCCAAACCTACGCCCAGGTTATTCATGCTTCTGTTTATATACGACCAGCTTAAACTCATGGCAAGGTACCTGGCCAATCTTGAGTTTGCTGAAACAGTCATCCCCGACTGAAAATTTTGCCTGTACGCCTTGCCTGACAGAAGAAGACCAAAATTAATCTTTTCATTTAACTTATAGGTAGCGCCTAAATGCATTTTAAGATGAGTGGCAAATAAATATGAATTATTGGATATATTACTTCCTTCGGTAAAGGTGTTAGCTATATCTTCCAGATAATTTTCAGTGTCAATTGTATCACCTACCGGCCCGTCATAAAAATATTCACCCTCAACACTGTAATTTGTCAGATTGGTTCTGTAGAATATGGCTCCAAGATCCAGTATACTTCCTGAGACAGTTATATTTTCATCATATTCGTAAATAAATCCTGCATCCACGGCCAGCCCGATATTTCTCCTGTTCAATATCAAATCGTGTATGGAAGTATAGTAATCGTCCGTAACGGTAAAATTTCTTTGATCGTCAATTTCCAGACTAAATGGTAATGATGCATTAATAACAATATCATTGGTGAAAGTAAGATCGAATGTATTTTCCTCAGTGAACAGGCCGATTTTCGATTTTCGGGTATTAAGGTTCAGTTTCCCGAATAATAGCTTTCCCCTGATCCCGAATGTGCTGTAGTCATCATATTTTTTTGATACCCCTACAGCATATTCCCTGAAGTGATTAAACTGTATGCCTGCTCCGTTTAATGATATCCGCTCACCTTCGAACTGGGTATTTCCTCTCCATGCAAATGCAAAGAGGTCTTTAGGGTAGAACAGAATAAAATCGTTCCTTTCCCTTACAGAAAATGTAAAATAGTAGTCCCCCCTTTTATGCCCTACAACCAGTAAATTCGTATATAATTCTGAGGATAAATAGTTCCTGTTTGCCAGTTTTCTTACCATATTGTCGGCATCCAGCGAAAAAGACCCGTTGTTTCCGTCCTCAAGAAGTTGGTTTATTGTAAATCCGCTGTTTGCCAGGTTAAAATGAACTGATGATAATACCGGAAGGCCCACAAACCACCTGCATTCGCTCTGAATTGCCGGATTAACAAAGTTCAACTGAGGAACGGAATGCATAAAAAACATGATATTACTTTGTTGTGCCCGGAGCCCGGTAATTGCAGCAAGAAAAAAAACTAATGATAATGTATATATCTTTAACATTAACCTCAAAACAAAATTATAATTCCGAAGTACTGAATTCCAGTTCCACCCTGACACCAATATGAATATTCAGCATATATTCAGGATAAAACTTAACAACATTCACATCAGTCCTTACAGTTTTAACAGCTCCGTATACCAATATATATCTGATATCCGCCAGATTTTCAATTATGTAATCAGAAACAGGGCAGATCCTAATCACTGGAGATTTGTTCAAAGGAATACCATTGTTATCAAGATCAGGTGCAGGGATTATTATAGGGCCGTCACTGATTACAGAATCAAGAACTGACAGTGAGCCATCTGCAAAATAAACCTGCGACCATGTCTCGGTAGGAAATTCACTGATAATTGTCAATATGAATGTAACAGCTTTAACCTTATCAATATCATTGGGCAGGTTGCTGAAATCAAATTCTGTAACCGTGGAAGTATCGAAAATATATCTTACGTTTGAATAAATGGTATCGTTAAAGATAACTGAATCGGGAAACAGCAAAGAGAGTGAATCAAGCTGTAATGTATCTGTCTGAATTGTGTCCAGCGATTCGAAATAATCATTTATTGAGTATTCAATATCCCCGACGGGAATAGAGTAACATGAGTTTATATCCAGGTTTTCTGAAATATTGGTAATATTCTCATCCACACATGAAACAGAAAGGACGCTGATAATAATTATCCACCGGAAGAAGATATATAAATGATATCTCATGTCAGGATAAACTTAACAGAATTTAACATTTAAATATTTGATTCGATATAATGTATCAAAGCGTGTATTACTTTTATATGTATCTCTTGTGTTCTGTCAGAGTATTTAGCATAAGGGGCCCTGATTTCCACATCGCAAAGAGATGTTAATTTGCCCCCGTCCTTACCGGTAAGGGCGATAACAGTGATATTTTTCGATTTGGCAGTTATTGCTGCGTTAATTACGTTTTTGGAATTACCGCTGGTACTAATGGCCAACAGCACATCCCCTGCCTGTCCCACTCCTTCAACAAACCTTGAAAAAACATAATCAAAACCGTAGTCGTTTGCCGAGCAGGTCATATAGGAAGGGTCAGAAATTGAAATGGCATTTATAGGTTTCCTTTCATCGCGGAACAGGCCCGTAAGTTCCTCTGCAAAATGCATAGCATCGCACATTGAGCCCCCGTTGCCACAGGATATTATCTTCTTACTATTTATTATTGCATTTACCATTACCCTGCCAGCCTCATAAATTTTATCAAAATTTGTGCTGTTAGAAATAAATTCTTCTAAAATCTTCTTCGATTCATTAAAGTTATCTTTGATTTGCTGCATTTGATTTATTGGTTTTAGTTGAATTGATTAACAGTGGAATGTTTTTATATATAACAAACTAACGTAAAAATATACTAAATAATACATTCATTATCCATACCTGATAAAATTTAACAAAAAAAGTTTATATAAATTTTATTTGCAATAAAATAATTATCAATAAATAATAAATAAATTTGCAGTAAAATACGTATTATGGGACTACCGAGATTTTTCAAACTGGCGAGGCCAAAATCTTTCAATTATAAACCGGTATTTTATGATGAAAGGGAAGAGGAATTAAAGGAGAGGGTTGAGAAAGTTGCAAAGGATATGGGCATTGAACAACCTTTAGATTATAAGCCCAAACTTATAAAAGGCACTATGCGAAGCTACATGAAAATGTCAAAAAAGACTTACAGGCATAGTTCTGTCCGGGTAATTATTATAATTGCTATTCTGCTTTTTATTGCTTATTATATAATTCTCAGAGTCTATTCCAGTTAATAAATAATACATTACGTGCCTGTCAGAGATCAAGGTTAAATAAATTTTTTCATGGCTGATATTATCCAGTTACTTACTGATTCCGTTGCCAACCAGATAGCTGCTGGTGAAGTAATTCAAAGGCCTGCTTCAGTAATAAAAGAACTGATTGAAAATTCAGTTGATGCCGGCAGTACAAGTATCAGGATCATTGTGAAAGACGGGGGCAGGACCCTTATACAGGTAACCGATAACGGTTGTGGCATGTCAGAAACCGATGCAAGGCTGGCTTTCGAAAGACACGCTACATCAAAGATCAGAAATGCAGGAGACCTTTTCGAGATAAGGACTATGGGATTCAGGGGTGAAGCACTTGCCTCAGTTGCAGCTGTCGCTAACGTCACATTAAAGACCAAACAAACTGAGAATGATATTGGCACATTAATAAATATCAGTGGTTCAAATGTTGACGGACAGGAACAGGTTACCTGTTCTGATGGCGTGAATATTATTGTCAGGAACCTGTTTTTTAATGTGCCGGCAAGAAGGAAGTTCCTGAAAAGCAACAGCACTGAATTTAAGCATATAATAAATGAGTTTCAGCGGGTGGCAATTCCTCACCCGGATATTGAATTTGTCCTGATCCACAATGATTCTAAAATTCATAATCTGCCCGCCTCAAATATCAAACAGAGAATTACTCATATATTCGGGAAATCCATAAATCAAAATCTCTCAGCTCTGGACACAGTTACAAGCCTGGTAAAGATAAAAGGATTTGTCGGCAAGCCGGAAAACGCAAAAAGAACATTCGGAGAGCAGTTCTTTTTTGTTAATAACCGTTACATGAGGCATCCGTATTTTCACAGGGCAGTTATGAGTGCTTATGAAAATATTCTGCCCCCCGATTCATTCCCTTCATACTTTATTTTCCTTGAGGCAGATCCCAAAACAATAGATATAAATATTCACCCTACAAAGACAGAGATCAAATTTGAGGATGAACAGGCAATATTTCAAATTATCAAGGCTTCAGTCAAAGAGTCATTGGGAAAATTCAATATCACACCTTCAATTGATTTTAACTCTGAGGGGGTAATAGATATACCCTACCTGAAGAAGGATGCTGTCGTTAATCCACCTGACATCCCGGTAAATCAGCAATTTAACCCGTTTGAGGACAGCAAAGGCTCATCAACATACGGGAAGGGCAGACTGTCAGCATCAGAAAAAGACAGGCTGGAAAACTGGAAAAAAATGTACCAGGGTTTTAAAAATGAAAAAGACCATCCTGATTCTTTCGGGATAATTGAAAGGCCTGAGCAACAAACACTGGGATCGTCAGTTACACTATCAACGGGCAATATCTTTCAGCTAAAAGGTAAATATATACTTACCCCTGTAAAATCGGGATTAATGATAATTGACCAGAAAAGGGCTCATGAACGTATCCTCTTTGAGAAATATATTCAATCGCTTGCCAAAAATATTGCTCTTGCTCAAAAAACATTGTTCCCTGACACAGTTGAAATGGACGCTGCAGATCACAATATCCTGATGGAGATACTGGATGATGTATGCGCTATAGGTTTTGATATAAGCGATTTTGGAAACAACACGATCATTATTAACGGCTGTCCTTCGGATATCCCGAATCCGGAACCCAAAGAACTGATAGAAATACTTATCGAGGATTATAAAAACACCCAGGGAGATATAAAAGTAAATGCAAAAGAAAAGATTGCCCGGTCTCTGGCAAAGGCTTCGGCAATAAACTACGGCGTGTATCTTTCCGTTGAAGAAATGCAGGAATTGGTTGACAGGCTTTTTGCATGTGAAGAACCAAATTATTCCCCGTCAGGGAAGAAGGTCATGTCAATAATAAGCATGGATGAATTTGAGAATTTATTGAAATAATAAAATTATTCCTGCAGCCTGCATACCCGTTTTGTGTCAACACACATATCCTTCAGCTGACTTATTGATTTATCCAGCAACGGATGCATGAACTGTGGCGCTATCTCAGCCATAGGAGCCAGCACAAACATTCTTTCATGAATTTTTGGATGTGGTATTATCAGCCGGCCGGATTTCACTATTCTATCACCATAAAATAAGATATCGATATCAATTACCCGGGCCGAATATGATGTACCTCCTCTATCCCTGCCTGTCTTTCTTTCTATATTTAATAAACTTTCAAGAAGTTGCAAAGGTTCTAAAGTGGTTTCGATCTCCAGGGCCTGGTTTAAAAAGTTCAGTTCATGGCTAAATCCCCATGGCTCGGTTTCATATACTGATGACTTACTGATTATTTTGCCTGCTTCTTCTGAAATCAGGGCAGTAGCCTTCTGAAGATTCCTTTTTCGATCACCGAGATTACCGCCGGTAAGAATATATGCTTCAGGCATAAATAATTATTTATTGTTTAATTGACCCGACAAATTTAATAATTCAGATATATGTAAATATCTTTTTCCTTAAATTTGATTACTTTTATTCTTTATCACTATGTTAAAGTTCAGTTAACAGGTATTCAATCAAATTAATTTACTTATAATACTTTTGATTATTAAAAATTAAACACATGAAAGATTTCTTAAAATATTTACTGGCAACGATTGTTGGAATAATATTAGCATCATTAATTATGCTTCTGCTCTTTCTGGGAACTATCGGTGCAATAATTTCGATGCAGGATAAACCTACAGAAATCAGGGATAATTCAATACTGGTTTTAAATTTAAATAATCCGGTAACTGACAGGGTGCCTTCAGTACTTTTCTCTTCTTCAAGATACTCAGGATTAAATGATATCCTCAAAAATATACAAAAGGCAAAAGAGGATAGTAAAATCAAAGGTATTTATATTGAACCGACAGTTATTCCTGCAGGACTTGCCACGGTAGAAGAAATAAGAAATGCGATACTCGATTTTAAGGAATCCGGGAAATTTGTGATCTGCTATAGTGATTATTACACTCAGACATCATATTATTTAGCTACCACAGCAGATAAAATATATATGAACCCTGAAGGATTTTTCCCTATGATAGGTATGAGAGCACAGTTAATGTTTTTCAAAGGAACCTTTGAGAAGCTGGGCATTAAGCCGGAGATTGTAAGATACGGTAAATTCAAAAGTGCTGTTGAGCCATTGGTGCTTGATGAGATGAGTGATGAAAACAGGGAACAGATAAAATCCCTGATAGGGTCGATCTGGGATCACATTGTTTCAGAAATATCCGGGCAGAGAGGTATTACAAAAGAAAAAATAAATTATCTGGCTGACAACCTGCTGATCTGGGATGCCGGGTCAGCAGTCCGGTATAACCTTATTGACAGCCTGGTGTATAAGGATTACATGCTGGATGAACTTAAAAAGCTCTCGGGTATTGATAAATCAAAAAACCTGAGGCTGGTATCAATGTCAAAATATAACAACGTGCCGGGAGTAAGGAAACATAAGGGGCTGGCAAAGCAAAAGGTCGCAGTGATCTATGCTTACGGAGCAGTTGGACTGGGCAATGAAGGGGAAGGGCAGATCAGCTCCGAAAGAATATCCAAAACCATAAGAAATGCCCGGCTGGATACAACTATTAAGGCAATAGTATTCAGGGTAAATTCACCCGGGGGGAATAATATCGCCGCCGAGGTGATATGGCAGGAGCTAAGACTGGCAAGGAAGGCCAAACCTGTTATTGCCTCATTTGGAGATGTTGCTGCATCAGGTGGATATTATATTGCAGTCCCTGCAGATACAATTGTTGCAAGTGAGAATACAATAACCGGCTCCATCGGCGTGTGGAGTGTTTTCCTGAATATCAGGGAATTCTTAAATAAAAAACTGGGAATTACTATGGATGTGGAAAAAACCAACCTGTATTCTGACTTTATTTCAGGATACCGGCAGCTTTCAGCAAAGGAAAGAGAAGTATTACAGGATCATGTTGACGGGATATACAACACATTCGTTACGCATGTATCAGAAGACAGGGGCATGACATATAACGATGTTGACAAAATAGGCGAAGGAAGAGTATGGAGCGGGATACATGCCATGGAAATCGGACTTATAGATGTTTTCGGGGGACTGACAACTGCTATTGATATTGCAGCTGAGAAAGCCGGACTGGATAAATACCGCATAGTGGAACTTCCAAAACCCGAAGATCCTTTCCAGCAGTTATTAAGGGAGCTTTCCGGAGAATTCAGTACTTCCCTGATTAGAAAAGAAACAGGAGAACATTATAAATACTATAAGTTCCTGAAGGAAGCAATGACTTTGGAAGGGGTTCAGGCAAGAATGCCATTTGACATTGAAATTTACTGATCTTCTCTGCAATATTTATAGTTATTATTTTGTTTAATATCAATTACGCTCCCGGAGTTGAGACAGGGAATTAAAACAGGAAAACACTAAAGTATTTATGGCTCTCAACAGAAAAAATCTTGCAATAATAACTTTCCCCTTATCACTGGTATACGGACTGCTCGTTGGTTTCAGGAACAAACTTTTTGATCTCAAAATATTAAAATCAACAGAGTTTGATATCCCGGTCATTTCTATAGGTAACATAACTGTTGGCGGAACGGGCAAAACTCCGCATATCGAATATCTTATAAACCTTCTGCATAAAGAATTCAGAATAGCCACTCTAAGCAGGGGCTACAAAAGAAAAACACGTGATTTCATACTGGCCTCAAAGAAATCATCAACTGACGATATTGGCGATGAGCCAAAGCAATTAAAGCAAAAATTCCCGGATATAAGTGTGGCTGTAGATAGCAAAAGAGTTGCCGGCATAAATCGCTTATTGGAAAAAGAAAAACACCTGGATGCTATATTGCTTGATGATGCTTACCAGCACAGGTACGTTAAACCCGGATTATCTATTTTACTTATCGATCATAACCGGCCATTGTGTGCGGACCATCTGCTGCCTTACGGAAATTTGAGGGAAAATAAAAATGAAATAAGAAGAGCGGATATTATCATTATCACTAAATCACCACAAGAAGCAAAGCCTGTAGATAAGAAAATATTTATCAGGGAACTGAAGGTTTTAGCTTACCAGTTTTTGTACTTTACAACATACAGGTATAAGGAACCTGTGCCTGTATCTGAAAATAGCGCTAAACCCCCGGAATATCAACAAATAAAACATGATAAATCATCAATACTGCTGGTAACAGGAATAGCCCGGTCGGCGTCACTGGTTGAATTCTTAAGGAACTACTCAGATAATATTACGGAGATAAAATTTCCCGACCACCATAAATATACTTCCGCAGATCTTCAAAAAATAAAGGCGCGCTTTGATAAATTGCCCGGGAAAAACAAATATATATTCACTACTGAAAAAGATGCTGTTAGGTTCAGGGAATTAAAAATGCCTGACAGTGAAATATGTTCATTAATGTATCTTATCCCTGTTGAGGTGAAGTTCCTTAATGAAGGTGAAAAAAAATTCAACAGTGATATTATAGCTTATGTCAGGGAAAAAAAGAAAATCAATAAATTGAATAACCGGTAATTATCATATAATAAGTATTTAACATGTTTTTCAGGGTTGCAAAAGAAGGAAGGAACGATTTATGGAGATATGTTGTCTCGGTGCTTCTGATAGTAGTAGTAAGTATAATCGGGCAGGTACCTCTGGCATTGTTCATTGTATCAAGGATGACTAATTTATCTGATATGGATAAATTCCAGAAAAGTCTTGATTTCAGTACAATTGGCATTGACCCGAATACCGGCTTGCTTTTGATGCTGATCCCTTTTATACTCTGCTTCCTATGTATGATATTTATTATTAAGATAATACACCGCAGGCCCTTTCTTTCCATTCTCACAGGACACAGAAAATTTAACCTGCGGAAGCTGTTTTTTGCTGTTGCTGTTATGTTCCTGCTTCTTGTAATTGGGGAGCTGATCCTTTATATTATCAATCCTGATAATTACGAGTTGAATTTTAACTTCAGGTTGTTTATTCCTCTTGTGTTAATATCAATTTTTCTGCTGCCTTTTCAAACGAGCTTTGAAGAGATTTTTATCAGGGGATATCTTATGCAGGGCATTGGCCTGTTGACAAAATACAAATGGATCCCCCTGGTTATTACTTCTGTGGTATTCGGATTGCTGCATTTTACAAATCCCGAGGTCAGGGAATACGGGTTCTGGATAACTTTCCCCTATTATGCCGGTTTCGGCCTTTTCCTTGGTATTATAGCAATACTCGATAACGGGCTTGAGATCCCTCTCGGCATACATGCAATAATAAATATATATGGTTCGACACTGGTGACCTTTCCCAGCTCCACCATGCAGACTCCGGCCTTATATAAAATGAAGGTTCATGATCCTGAAGTAATGCTGATTCTGTTCATTGCAACTGCAGTAGTATTTATGATAATCGCCACAAAAAAATACGGGTGGGCGACGAACGTTAAGAAATTCTCCGGTGGAGAATTTTAGTGAGGAGCAGGCATGCAGGGGCGCCTGAACGTTAAGAAATTCTCCGGTGGAGAATTTTAGTGCAATATTATAATCCCCTGAAAATAATGCACCTTTTTGATTTGTATGTTCTTTTTTTGTACATTTCGATAAATGAATAATCAATTATTAAATTAGGAATTTCACATATATGTTTGTTATGCCTATGGTATCAGTATATTATCGCAGCAATTTCAAAATGAATACCTGTAAAAATGTGATATTGATCAGCATACTCTTTTCACTGGTAATTTCTTTCTTTTCATGCAAAAAAGAAGATGAGAGAATCATGAGAGTGAGAAATGACAGTATTTCAGATATTTCATATATAACTGCTAAAGCCATTGCAACAATAATAGATCCTGGCGTTGGTATTGTACAACATGGACATTGCTGGTCTGCAAATGCAGAACCTACAATAAATGAAAACGAAAACATGACTGATAACGGACAAATAAATAATACAGGTCCGTATAGCAGCATCTTAACCAGCCTTACACCCGGCACAAAATATTATGTCAGGGCCTATGTTAAGAATGGAGAAACAGTCGTCTACGGGTATGATATTCTACCATTCACCACTTTACCAATGAATAAGCCAGTTGTAATCAGCGGAACAGTTTCAAGCATTACAACATCCGGTGCAACAGTCAGTGGCAATCTTAATGACCTTGGCGCAGGTGCATCATCAGTAACTCAATATGGCCACTGCTGGTCAAGTGAAATAACAACACCAGTATTGGAAGATAATGAGAATAAAACATCACTGGGCTCAAGAAGTACAACTGGTAGTTTTGAAAGTGTGCTTATAGGCCTCTCACCCGGCAGCCTTAATTATGTCAGGAGTTACGCTACAAATGAAGCAGGAACATCTTATGGAGATGTTTTAAGTTTTACGACACTGGAGCAGATAACAGCTGAATTCGATGCCTCCCCAAAAACAGGCTACTTACCTTTAAGTGTTCAGTTCACTGATATGTCAACAGGTGATATAAATACATGGTCGTGGAATTTTGGAGATGATGAAACATCTTCTTCTCAAAATCCATTACATACTTATGCTGCTCAAGGAAGCTATTCAGTAACCTTAACTGTTGGTAATAGTGATGGTTCAGATTCTGAAACTAAAAATAATTACATTATAGTAAGTGCCAGTGGTACTGCTCCAGTAGCGGGTTTTACAGCCAATCAGACATCAATCGTTGAAGGAGAGAATGTAAGTTTTACAGACCAGTCTGTAAATACCCCGGTAAGCTGGTCATGGGCCTTTGGAGACGGAGGAATTTCCACATCTCAAAATCCAACACACCAATACAACAATGCAGGAACTTATAGTGTAACTCTAACTGCAACAAATAGCTTTGGCTCAGATACGGAAACCAAAAATAATTATATAACAGTAAGTGCCAGTGGTAGTGCTCCGGTTACTGGCTTTACTGCTGATAAAACATCAATCACTGAAGGGCAAACTGTAAATTTTACAGATCAATCATTAAATGGCCCAACAAGCTGGTCCTGGATCTTTGGAGACGGAGGAACATCCTCATCCCAAAATCCTTCATACCAATACAACACGGAAGGAACTTATAATGTTACTCTAACTGCGACCAATAGTTTTGGTGAAGACACTGAAACCAAAAACAATTATATTACTGTTGAAAGTGAGCAACCTGAAACTGTTACTGATATCGATGGAAATGAATACAACACTGTACAGATAGGTGACCAGGTCTGGATGTCCGAAAACCTTTCAACTACCCGTTACTCTGATGGTAATGCTTTAGTTGATGGAACAGGGGCTGATGATATAACAGACGATTATACAACAAAATACTATTTTGCTTATGCTGATAACCAAAGCAATGTAGTAACATATGGCAGACTATATACCTGGGCAGCGGTAATGAATGGCGCTACGACTAGTAACAGTAATCCAAGTGGCGTTCAGGGTGTATGCCCGACAGGCTGGCATGTTCCAGGTGATAGTGAATGGAAGCAGTTGGAAATGCACCTTGATATGACCCAAAGTGAAGCAGACGATACAGATTGGCGTGGCACAAACGAAGGAAGTGAATTAAAAGAAAAAGGAACAACACACTGGACTTCACCTAATACCGGAGCATCGAATGAAAGTGGGTTTACTGCGCTTCCTGGTGGCCTCCGCCTTAGCGATGGTACTTTCGGTAGTATAGGTGACGGTGCTACCTTCTGGTTATCTACGCAATACAATAGCTCCTGGGCCTGGTACCGTACATTGTGGTACGGCAATGAAGATATACACCGGAACTACTGGGGCAAGGACAGCGGCCGTTCCGTCCGATGTGTTAAGGATTAATACTTACTCATAATGTAAAGAACATTCACCTTCTTAAAATTAATTTCAACTGGGGGGTCAGAACCCTTTTGAAAATGACAAATCTCAAAAAACCTCTAATATAATTTATATTTTCAGGTTCAATAGAAAATCTTACTTTTATAAATTGTATGTAGAAGTAACCCATATACTATATGACCGGTATTTTACTTATAGCCATTGGAAGCCTGGGGGCAGCCAGTTTTTATGTGCCTTTTAAAAAAGTAAAAAAATGGGCATGGGAATCGTATTGGATCAGCCAGGGACTGGCTGCATGGATCATTGCACCCTGGGTATTCGCTCTGCTTACTGTATCGCAGGGTGAGTTATTACCCATAGTCAGAGAAGCCCCTGCATCAGCGAAATTATTAGCTGTTTTCTTCGGCAGCCTCTGGGGAATCGGCGGCCTGACTTTCGGGCTGAGCTTGAGATACCTTGGGGTTGCTCTCGGACAAAGTATTGCCCTGGGTTTTTGCGCGGCATTTGGCACCCTCATTCCCCCTTTCGTGGCAGGGAAAAATCTTTTTGCCAGTTCAGCAGGTATCCTTACTCTCGTTGGTGTGGCAATTACTATATCAGGAATTGCAGTGATAGGCTATGCAGGTGCACTAAAAGATAAAAATCTGCCGGAAGAAATAAAAAAGAAAGCAATAAAGGAGTTTGCCCTGAAAAAAGGCTTGTTCATTGCTGTATTCGCAGGTATCATGAGCGCCAGCATGAACTACGGGTTTGAAGCAGGCAGACCCATTGCCGCAATCGCGCTGGAAAAAGGAACCAATGCTCTTTATATAAATAATCCGTCCTTGATCTTTATCCTTGCCGGCGGATTTATTACTAATTTTATCTACTGCCTCTTCCTCAACATAAGAAATGGAACTTACCGTGACTATTTCT
>CAZBUF010000263.1:0-2198 GCA_964495025.1 uncultured Bacteroidales bacterium
CGGCCAGTTACCAATATCAGGGTAATATTTTTCAAAAATTTTCTGTGGATTGTTCCCTATCGTCTGACTTTCTCCCCCCCATCCTGTAGTACCAAGCAGAGGTGTATGTCCCGGATGAAGGCCGGGTGTTCCGTCATCACGTCCGGATGTATAGCAGTTTTCAATACTGCGTTTATCAGCCAGTTCTGTTGTTGCCGTTGTCATCTGGATCATGTTGAGAGGATTTCTCCCAAGTCCCCAGTCTGCTTCCAGCAGCAATGCATCCAAAAAATTAAGCCGGTCTGTTGTATTGTCTGTAATGGCATGGGCTATAACTGTTCTGTGCATATCCTGGCTAGTTTGATGCCAGGCTTGATCATTGTTATAACCACGGCGGGAAGGTCTTTGGCTTACATAGTCAGTTTCTTCCCACTTAGCTCTTGAAATAATTGACGATTTCATGTTTGCATACAAATCAGGGTAATGCACGGGGCATTCTGTCAGAAGATACGCTGCTGTTCCCCACAGTTGATTATAAGACCCCGGCTGATAAATTTTTGAATAAGGGCCATTGACCACACTTTCACTGTTGATAACATCTTCATATTCTGTTTCACCGGTTAAATTGTACAGGTAAGCAGCAGTCATCATTTTAAAATCTATCCCTCTGATACTTACTATTTGTGTATCCAGCATCGGATCAGCCAGACTATTAGCATAGTTGTAAGCGATGATTGAGGAATCCCGATAGGTATTTTTCAGATCATTCAGTCCGGCAATTTGAAAGCAATAAGCCAGCATCGAACTGTTCAGAGCATTGGCCCAGGCTGCTATTGCTGTATTGTCTGCCTGGTATAGTTTGTTATTATCATCAGGGTTGGTCAAGCCATGAGAATAGCCGCCATTATAGCGAAGATTTAACCAGAAATCGACTTCGTTTCTGGTTTCATCAAGTATGTCAGGAATACCATTTCCGCTTTCCTTAATTCTCAGATCATCATCATCCAGAGCGCCGTCACTCAGAATATATGCCAGACAGAGATCGTAGATATTGACCACATGATCCAAAAACCGGTCCCAGTCATGAGCATCGCTATGTCCGCCAATGGCGTCAGGATTGGTGGGACTGCCTGATTTTATATATTCTTCCCAATCTGGCGAGCTGTTCCATAAAGGGTTGTCCCATTGATCTTCATCTACGCCGGCAAAAGTATTCCATTCCAGATGATAGGGATGCATATCTGTAACAAAAATTTCGCAGTCGGATGGATCCTCGCCCTGAATGTACAGAGGCCTTCTGGGTACGGGTGTCACGCCTATACTGTCCTGTCCAATTCGCATATAAAAATATCCCAGTACAGATACTTTAAACGGATCATGGTAAATGTCATCTCTGATCTCAAAATTTTCACTGCAGCCAACGCCTTCCACTGCCAGACGATAGGTCCCTTCCTGGTTGAATCCGGTAAAATCTATATTCCAGACATCTGAACCTGTCAGATTGTAAAATGTTTCTGTTTTGTTTGCCATCCAAAACGTCACTGAGCCGACATGCTGCGATTCTTCGGTATCCACATTGTAGATATAAACTTCATTTCCGACGAAACCAGAATAATCTCTATTGCCGCCATCGCCCATGAAATAATAAAGGTCAGCCGCCTTGACTCTTGAATCGCTCATATACCCAACCAGGTTGGTATGAATGGCCTCAGAAGGACAATTAAATATATCGAAAGTGAAAATCAGTGAACTTGTATCGGCATTTATGTTTTCGTTTATCTCAACGATGTAAGTTTTATCCTGTTCCAAGGATGATGGCAGTTCAAGGTAGAAAAAATGTTCTTTTGTGTAATCAAAACTATAGTCATCATTGCCCACATCCCATCCGGTATAGGACATTCCATTAATTTTTGATTTTCTGTAAACTGCATTTGGAGAAACTCCCGATGTTCCGTAATTGCTGTCGTTATCAGATTTTATTGTCCAGTTGCCGACAGCCGTAGCATTTATTAAGTTAAGCGTATCACCGTACATAACTACATAGGAGTTATCCGGATCCAGTGATTGGTGCCCACGGTAAGCTCCCGGGCCTAGCCCATCATCCACAAATTTTACCTCGGCGTCTTTGAAATGCAACATCAGGTAATCTTTGTCAACGACTTTCATTTCTATAAGTTTTGAGGACCACAGAGTTTGAAAAACTCCAAATACAAATATTA
>CAZBUF010000264.1:0-8728 GCA_964495025.1 uncultured Bacteroidales bacterium
CAACAAGCTGGGCACAGGCAGGAAGAGCTATCCCTCCATACGGCACAACACATGCTGATTATTTCTACGGCGAGATACCCTGCACAAGAAAATTAAGTAAAGAAGAAACCGGCAAGGATTATGAGATGAATACAGGCAAAGTGATTTCCGAAAGGTTCAAAGATTTGGATTATCTTGCTGTGCCGGGAGTTCTGGTTAACGGCCACGGACCTTTTACATGGGGTGCCACTCCTGATGATGCGGTAAATAACGCAGTTGTTATGGAGGAAGTGGCAAAGATAGCTTTCAGAACGGAAGTGCTGGGAAATAAAAATCCTGTTGATAAGCACCTTATAGAAAAACACTATTTGCGTAAACACGGCAAGGATGCGTATTACGGGCAAAGTAAAGAGTAAATAAATATCCTGGTCCGGCGTGTGAATATCAGGACAGGTATTCAGATAACTTATATATTACGATAATTATCGCTGAAAAAAACAATTATTAATTAAATTTTGAACAAATGGCGACTTACATAAGAACAATACAGGTTTTATTATTATTAACCTTTGGCATTTATGCAAATGCGCAGGAGAACAGGATAATCATTAAAACAACGGAAGGAAAAGACACTATCAGCAGGCATATCTACGGACATTTTGCCGAGCATCTGGGAAGATGTATTTATGACGGTATTTGGGTGGGAAAAGATTCTCCCATACCCAATACACGGGGTATAAGAAATGATATTGTTCAGGCATTAAGGGAGATCAGTATTCCGAATATAAGGTGGCCCGGGGGATGTTTTGCCGAAGAATATCACTGGATGGATGGAGTAGGTGAACCGGGAGAAAGAAAAAAGACTGTCAATAGTTCCTGGGGGGGAGTCATTGATGACAACAGCTTTGGAACCCACGAATTTATGGATCTGTGTGAGCAGGTGGGATGTGAGCCCGTATTTTGCGGTAATGTTGCCAGCGGCACTGTTCAGGAGATGGCAGACTGGGTTGAATACCTTACATCAGATATTGAGACACCCATGGTTGAACTGCGAAAAAAGAACGGCAGAGAAAAACCGTGGAAGGTGAAATACTGGGGTATAGGAAATGAGAACTGGGGCTGTGGGGGAATAATGACCAGCGAATTTTATTCAAGCCAGCTTGGTAAATATTCTCTCTTTCTGAATAATTATGGTGATAATGTATTATACAAGATCGCATCAGGCTCACATGACAATTATTATGAATGGACCGAAAATATTGTAAAGAAGTGGAGCGAGACTGATGGCTGGCTTAAGCCTTATATGAATGCGATCTCCTTACATTATTATACAATTTGCAACGACTGGACAGTCAAGGGTTCTGCTACTGACTTTAATGAAGATGAGTGGTTTTATTCATTGTCCAAAACCCTTGTGATAGATGAATTCATAACAGGGCATGTTAAGGTCATTGATAAATATGATCCGGAGAATAAAATCGGACTGGTTGTTGATGAATGGGGAAACTGGTTTGATCCTGAACCCGGCACAAATCCAAATTTTCATTACCAGCAGAGCACTTTAAGAGATGCACTTGTTGCTTCCATAAATCTTGATATCTTTAATAAACACTGCTCCCGCGTGAAAATGGCAAACATCGCCCAGATGGTTAATGTCATTCAATCACTGATATTAACAAGGGATGATGAGATAGTGCTCACACCCACATATTACGTGTTCAAAATGTATAAAGTACATCATGATGCTTTATTGCTGCCAATGGAATTAACCTGCCGGGATTATACCAGCAATGGCAAAAGCATACCTGCGATCTCTGCTTCATCATCCATGAATAAAGAAAGAAATATTAATATCACATTATCGAACCTGGACCCTGATAATCAGCTGGATACAAAAATTAGTCTTGAGGGTGATGGAGGATATAAGGTTATTAACGCGGAGATAATTACCGCTGATAAGATAAATGCACATAATGATTTTGGAAAAGATGAGGAGGTAAATATAAGTAAGTTCAAAGGCTATAAACAAAGTGGCAGTGATATTAACGTAAAACTGCCATCCAAATCTGTTGTACTCATAACCCTTGAAAATAAATAGAACAACCGGTATGAAACCAACAAAATATGTAATTGGTATCGATTACGGGACCGACTCGGTACGTTCAATACTTGTTGATACAGGTAACGGCAAAGAGCTTGCCGATTCGGTTTTTCATTATCCGCGCTGGAAGGAAGGAAAATATTGTTTTCCTGCAGGCAATCAGTTCAGGCAACATCCTCTTGACTATATTGAAGGGCTGGAACATACGATAAAGGATATTCTGGCAAAAAGTGATCCTCATGCAGCAGGTAAAGTTGCCGCCCTGTCAGTGGATACTACCGGCTCAACACCTGTAGCTGTAAATGCACAGGGTATCCCGTTATCATTGACATCCGGGTTCGGAGACAATCCTGATGCGATGTTTGTGCTTTGGAAGGATCATACTTCGGTAAAGGAGGCGGAGGAGATAAACATAAGGGCAAAGAGCTGGGGAGGTACAGACTATACCATGTATGAAGGCGGCGTGTATTCGTCGGAGTGGTTCTGGGCCAAGATATTACACATATTGCGTGAGGATAAAAAGGTGAGGGAGGCAGCATATTCATGGGTTGAGCATTGCGACTGGATACCGGCGCTGCTGACAAATGCAGGTTCTGTTCAGGAGATAAAGAGAAGCAGGTGTGCTGCAGGGCATAAGGCCATGTGGCATGCGAAATGGGGAGGGTTACCCTCTGAAGAATTCCTGGCATCTGTGGACCCCCTGCTGTCCGGCCTCAGACAAAGACTTTATACCGAAACATATACCGTGGATAAGCAGGCCGGGATAATTTCCGCGGAATGGGCGGAAAAACTCGGCCTTCCGCATGATGTTGTGATCGGAACAGGTGCTTTTGACGCACACCTGGGGGCTATTGGCGGAGAGATAAAACCTTATTACCTCTGTAAAATAGTGGGAACTTCAACCTGTGATATTTTAACCGCCCCTGAAGAAGACATAGGTGATAACCTTATTGAAGGGATATGCGGACAGGTCGACGGATCGGTACTCCCCGGCATGATAGGGCTCGAAGCAGGGCAATCAGCTTTCGGAGATGTGTATGCATGGTTCAGAGAGCTGCTGCTGTGGCCCTTGAACAATATGCTGAAGCAAACAACAGGCATAACAGATGATCTTAATAACCAGGTTATTAATGATATATCTGACAAGCTTATCCCGAAGTTATCGTATGAGGCAGCTAAACTTCCTGTTGATGAAGACGGAGTGCTCGCAATTGACTGGCTTAACGGGCGAAGGACACCTGATGCCAACCAGAACCTCAAAGGAGCCATTGCTTCTTTATCATTAGGTTCTGATGCTCCGAGAGTTTTCAGGGCACTGGTCGAAGCCACAGCTTACGGTGCAAAAGCTATTGTCGAAAGATTCATTCAGCAGGGAGTAAAAATTGAAGGTGTTATCGCCCTGGGGGGAGTAGCAAAAAAATCGGATTTTGTTATGCAGGTGCTGGCCGATGTTCTGAATAAACCTATACTCGTGTCAAAATCGGAACAGGCCTGTGCTTTGGGATCGGCAATGGCTGCAGCAGTTTCTGCCGGTATTTATGAAAATTTCGCACAGGCAAAAGATAAGATGGGAAGCGGATTTGAAAAGAAATATCATCCGGATCAAAAAAATGCTGAGAAATACAGTAAAATATATAGCAAATATCAAAAGCTGGGAAAATTTATCGAACATGAACTAACTAAATAATCATATAATGAAAAAACTAATAATATTTTTGATCATCATGAACCTGGTTGCCTGTAAAACAGGTGTAAATAGGAAAGATTATTCCGCAACAGTGAATCTTAAAAAAGATGCATTTGAAAAAATAATCAACGGAAAGAAAACCGGATTGTTCATGCTTGAAAATAAAAACGGGATTAAGGTTTATATAACAAACTACGGAGCCCGCATTGTATCTCTTCTTACTCCTGATAATAAAGGAAGATTTGCCGATATTGTCCTTGGATTTGATAATATTGACAGTTATATTACTGATAGTATGTACCTCGGTTGTATTGTCGGACGTTATGCTAATCGTATCAAGGAAGGGAAATTTATACTCGAAGGCAATGAATATATTTTAAATTGTAATGATGGCCCCAATACATTGCATGGCGGAAATAGCGGATTTGACAGAAAAGTGTGGGATGCACGGCAGGAAGGCAATACCATCACCCTGTCATATTTGTCACCCGACGGTGAAGAGGGATACCCCGGCAACCTCAAAGTTAAAAAGATATACACCCTCACAGATGATAATGAGCTTATAATGGAATATGAGGCTGAAACGGATAAAGCTACAATTGTGAATTTATCTAACCATAGTTATTTTAACCTTAAAGGCGAAGGTGACACAACGATCCTCGACCACTATTTACTTGGTAACGCTGACTACTTCACGCCGGTTGACCGTACTCTTATTCCCACAGGTGAGCTGGCACCCGTGGCAGGCACTCCTTTTGATTTTACTGAAGGTAAGCAAATAGGGAGGGATATCGGTACACCATGTGAACAGTTGATATACGGAATGGGATATGATCATAACTGGGTGCTGAATAAAGATTCTGCCGGCATTCTGTCTTTTGCAGTAAAACTTTGGGAAGAAAAGACAGGCAGGGTAATGGAGGTCTATACCACTGAGCCGGGCTTTCAGTTTTATAGCGGAAATTTTATGAACGGCACAGCAACAGGCAAATCCGGGAAGAATTATCATTACAGGTCAGCTCTGGCCATTGAGCCCCAGCATTTTCCTGATTCCCCGAATAATCCGGCTTTTCCATCAACCGTACTCAGGCCTGGAGAAAAGTACAGACAGCTAAGTATTTTAAAGTTCATAAATAGGGACAGTGCCCTCGAATGAGGGACAAGGGCGCTGTCCGCTTTTCACGATGGTAGATTTACTTAATCGATAATGAATTTACCTTTCCGTATAGTGTTTTCATTAACCACCTTTATAAAATAAAGGCCTTTTGAAAGATCACTTACATCGATAGTAGTAATATCATCATGCATATTCTCCCGTATTAATAGCTTGCCGTCGATCGTAAATATTGAGATCACTGAGCTATGTGAGCCGGGAAAACTTATATTGATGTAATAGTCAGCTGGACTGGGATATATCATGATGCCGTGATTATTATATGTGTAATCATAACCAGCGGGCAGCTGTGCTGTAAGAAAAGAGCGGGGAGCAGACCAGTCGCTCTCATCACAGTCATCCACGCTTTTCACTCTCCAGTAATAAGTTGTATTTCCTGCAAGTCCCGGTACGTAATGCATATTTGAAATAATACTGTCCACTGATAAAAATGTGGAGCTGAAATCCTGATACTCTGACACCTGCAATGTATAACTTGTGGCCCCTGCAACCGGGTTCCAGATCAGTCCGGCAGTAGTCGGCATATTAATAGTATTGTCAGCAGGATATATTAATAATGGGATACCCGGTTGCAGAGACAAGCGGGTTACGGTCCATGAGCCACTTTCATCACCTTCACAATCACTGTTCCCGATCTCAAAGTCTCCCGTAATTGTATTTCCATTATCAGTAATAGATTCTATTGTCAGATATCCGGTATTAGGATATTCAAAGCTGATCTCAGCATCTTCAACAACAGTAGCTGAAGAAAGGTATATTGATAATTCGTCACACAGGCCAACATCATACAAAGTGATCTCAATATCATATATATTTTCATCAATATAATAAAAATGCATTAACGGGTCTGTTCCTGCAAGGTCATAATTACATGACGTTTCCTCTTGTTCAAAAACAACCTTACCACAATCATCCATATTATTCCAGTTATGATCAGATGCAGGGCCACTGCCGTCGTTCATCCATACAACAGTCGGAAAATCCACATCTCCTTCATCCCTGTCAGTGATATAAACATCAAAACCGATTACAGGATCAGAGTCCGGATCAAGAGCAGTACCAAATTTATCAGTAAGAGAACTAAAGGGCATGGCATATTCATAATTATAATCTTCTCCTGTTATAGAATAACCGTAACAATAGGGCCATCCTTGCCATGAAGGGCCACATTCGCTATAATCAGCAATGTTCTCCATCCATGCAGGGGCAACCTGGTAATGCCCGTTAGGCCAGTCTACAGGCCCTGCCCCGTCATCAAGATCACCAACGTTAACATCAAAATAAATCTCTACCCTGTCAGATTCCCATTCCACTGCACCTGAACACCACGTATCACAATGGTCATCATCTTCAACAATAACCAGAATGAAAATTGCAGTGTCATTCCATGTTGCCTGCCATGTAGCAACGTCAAGAGTCGGAACACCGGTGTTCCACAGAACCGGATTATTGATGTTATGAATATCAACATCGTTCCATAATTCATCAATAACACCATCAACAACAGGTGCAATACCGGTTTGCAATTTATAAAATATTGCATCCTGAGCAATTACCGGCATCATGGTTGTTAAGCAAAATAATAAGAACAATATTTTTCTCATTGTTTTGTGTTTAGGGGTAGTGATTATGTATTAAAAAAATAAAATTACTTTGTACATTTTATGGTGATTTTTCCATAGCAATAACCTTTTGTTATTGAATCAAGCGTAAAGTTGGCTGGCCGGTATTTTGCTTATATTAAAAGTTTTGCTGGTTTAAATGTACAAAAACACGGGAATTTCACAAAATAATTTTGCACGCGAGGGGGGAGCAGCAAATGTCACTGACATGATGCGGCACTTTGCCGGGCACTGTTGGCACTACTCGGGAAGCAGTTCCATAAGTCACGAGGATCTTATTTACCTGGCGCCTGACAACAGCTACAGAGACAAAAGTGAAAATTCCGCGAATATAACAAACTACGATCAGTATGGTGATGTCAGCTCACAGTACCTTGGCAATTCTCAGGGGGGAACACAGGGACGCTGGACGGTGAAGGGAAACAAATACGAGGGGGTGATTATTGTTACAATGGCTAATGGCTCCACTATGAATTTAAATTACAGGGTCAAACCGTCTGACAACCAAAGGTTCGGCGATTATTATTTTAACGGAACACTTTACTGCTGGGTTAAAGAGGAGGACCTTAAAGATATGGGATACTAACTGTCAGCCTTTCTGCTTTAAATGAGTTTCCTGAAATTTCTTTATTTATCATAACCGGTATTTTTTGGCAATAAAAACAAATGTATTTCCGTTCATTAGATGCATAAATGATGTATAAAGATGTACGGTGATGAAAATACCTGCAAAATTACTTCGCGATTCATTTGTTGGGCTGGCAATCCTTTCCACCGGCTTTTTAATGTATAACATGCTGGCAATAATAATTTTCAGGAAGCAGGTATTCCTGGAAAGGGATACTATCTCATGCGCTGAGTTGATGATGATCATCGGATTCGGGCTAGTTGTGTTGTTTGATATCATGTCTTTGCTTTGGATAGTATCCGGCTTTCGTTATCTTAAGGAAGGCTTTGCAGGAAGCAAAATAATCCTGTTCATCGCTGTGCTGAGCATAATATCATTGTTCGGGGCAAAAGTGATGGTGGACGAGATTGGCAGGGAATATATTTTGGGATGGGAGGTCATTGGAGAATGGATCATTTTATATGTTTTTCTCACTTTCCATCTGGTGTACAACTTTCTCATAATCTTAAAGTTAATCCGCACATATAATGTGATTTGGCAGTAGAACAAGAGGGACAAACAAAAAAAGGGGACAGCTCCCTTTTTGATTTACCATTTACGATTTGGGCGGATAACTCCTTATTAAAAATTCTAAATTGTGAATTTTATTGTTTATTATGTTTAATGAAAAAACAGCGTATACTTGGCATTTAACATTAAAAACAATAATTTGCAGTTGTTTGGTATTAACGGGGTCGCTGACACCACTTAAATAGCGCTAATGAGACATATAGTTATTTTTTTATTCCTGGCATGTATTGTATATGCATGTGATAAAGACGTTTCTGACGACAGTTACGAGTATGAAGATAAGGAATATAATACAGTAAATATTGGCACACAGGATTTACTCGTCCTGCATGTATATAATGGCAATGTTGCAATTACCGGATATGAGTCAGCAAGTGATCTGATTCTTGATATCACGAAGATTGTTAAGAGCAACGAAAGCGTCAGTGATGCGGAAGCACATATGTCTGATATATCCGTTTCAGTGGAGGAATATACTCATGAGATCTATGTATTTGTTGATCATCCGCTGGGCTCCGAATTTAATTATACTGTAAATTTTACTATAACACTACCCTTGATTTTCGATTTTGACATTTTAGTAGGTAATGGCAATGTTACCATTGAATCGACATCAGAAAATATTTCGGTCGACGTGAATAATGGTAATACTTCAGCTGATGTAATATTACTGGATCCATGTTCGGTAGACTTTGTAACAGGTAATGGTAATATAAGCCTGTACATGCCACAGAGCACCAATGCATATTTAAACGCATCTGTGGGTAATGGTTACGTGAGCAGCATCGAATTAACAATTCAGAACCAGGTATGTTCAAATAATCAACTCTACGGAGATATTGGAAGCGGCACAGGGAATATCAGGCTTAGCAGCGGCAACGGAAATATTTTAATTGTAGGAGCAACGCCCTGATACAGGTTAAAAATGAACAAGCCTCTTCTTTCCCCTTTTTATTTTTTTCTTACT
>CAZBUF010000265.1:0-3448 GCA_964495025.1 uncultured Bacteroidales bacterium
TTTATACACACTTTCGATAATAGGAAATCCGAATGAAATATTTGGAACAAATACACCATCCATAACATCAAAATGAATCCAGTCGGCGTCACTTTCATTTACCATTGAAACATAATCATTCAAATGGTTAAAATCTGCGGCCAGTATCGAGGGGGCAATATATCGCTTCATTTGTCCTTGTTTTAATCTGGCACAAAAATATAACTTTAATAAAATAAAAAACGGGAATTACGAAAAATTCCTTTACATGATACAAATTATGAATTTATGATTATTAGCCCAGGTAGGTCTTCAGTATTTTACAGCGGGTAGCATTCTTAAGGCGTTTGATAGCCTTTTCCTTTATTTGCCGGACTCTTTCGCGTGTCAGGTTGAACTCTTCACCTATTTCTTCCAGCGTATGGGGGTGTTTCCCGTTCAAACCGAAATAAAGCCTTATTATATTTGCTTCCCTGTATGTTAAAGTGGACAGTACCCTCTCTATCTCTTTTCTTAAGGAATCGGTCAGAAGGCCTTTATCCGGACTGGGAATATCTTTGTTCAGCAGCACATCATACATGTCGCCTTCTTCGCCTTGCTGCAGAGGAGCATCCATCGATACATGCCTTCCGGCAGTTTTCAAAGACTCTTTAACATCATCGGGAGCCAGTTCCAGAGCAAAAGCAACTTCCTGCACTGATGGTTCTCTTTCAAACTTCTGCTCTAACTCGGATAGTGTTTTATTTATTTTGTTTATCGAACCTATCTTATTCAGAGGCAGGCGGACTATCCTGGCCTGCTCAGCCAAAGCCTGTAAAATAGACTGTCTGATCCACCATACGGCATATGAAATAAACTTGAATCCCCTGGTTTCATCAAACCTTTGAGCAGCCTTAATAAGTCCAAGATTGCCTTCATTAATAAGGTCGGGCAAACTAAGGCCCTGGTTCTGATACTGTTTTGAGACCGACACAACAAACCTGAGGTTTGCATTAATTAGTTTCTGTAGTGCCGAATTGTCACCGCTTTTTATTTTGCGCGCCAATTCAACTTCTTCTTCAGCAGTAATAAGATCAACTTTCCCTATTTCATGCAAATATTTATCAAGAGACGGCGTTTCACGATTCGTTACCTGTTTGATAATTTTGAGTTGTCTCATACCGCTAGGGGCTTAATAATATTGTTTGTTGTGTAATTTCGCCTGTAAAAATTGTTTTAGTATTACTAGGTATTCTATAAAAATTGTACTATCTTTGATTCACTACACGATATAGAATACAACTGATTAAACCTTGTCAACGAACCTTTAGTTTTCTTAATATTTAAAACCCATTAAAATTAAAAAAAAAATATTAAAAATCGGTATTGTGAAATAATTTATCTTTTTTTTTTGGTAATTCTAACTAAATCCTTATAATTGCAGTGGATTTCCGATATGAAATTACCAAAATCTTATTGAAAGCAGATTCCCTTAGAGAAATAGAATATTATCCTGTGATAATTACATAAAATCTTAATTAGAAGTATAATCCATTATATTAATTTAATATCCATTAAAAATTATGTACGATATTATAGAGCTGAATAAAAAGCTGGTTTCAGAACTTAGAGATATAGCGAAGGAATTGAAAGTGAAGAGGGTTGATTCTTTGAAAAAACAGGACCTGGTGTATAAAATACTGGATCAGCAAGCGATAAGTGCAACAGAACCAAAAAATGAATATAAACCTGTAAGAACGAAGTTTAATCAGTCGAAGAGGAGTGAAGCTGACGGTATTGGCAGAAATATTGATGAAGTACATGAACCGGGTAAGAAACCTATGAGAAGAGCAAGGTTCACGATAAAGAAGGAAACTACTAATATGGGCAGAAGTACTGATGAATTTAAAAAGCCGGAGAGCGGGACATTTAAAAATGAAAAAGAAAGATTGGTGGATAAGACAATTGAAATGCTTGATAAAGAACAAAAAAACAAAAATGACATAGAACAAAACAGGGATTCAGTTGACAGGGATTCAGTTGACGTGGGTTCAGGTGACAGGGATCAAAGCACTGGAATTGAGGCCGGTCCGATGCAAAATGAAAATGTTGAAAGCCATACGATTGAAGCACCTGAAAGAAGGCACCAGCCTAAAATCAATGATTTTGACGGAATAATAAGCAATTCAGGTGTTCTGGAGATAATGCCTGATGGTTATGGATTCCTGAGATCTTCGGATTATAACTACCTCAATTCACCTGATGACATATATGTATCACAATCGCAAATAAAATTATTCGGACTTAAAACGGGAGATACGGTAAAAGGTACTATTCGTCCGCCAAAAGAGGGTGAAAAATATTTCCCTTTGATTAAAATTGAAGAAATAAATGGCAGGGATCCCGATTATATAAGGGACAGGGTCCCATTTGACTATTTAACGCCATTATTCCCCAATGAGAAGTTCACATTATTAAAAACCGGCGACCCGGTACCCTTGTCTGTTAGAATTATCGATATGTTCACCCCCATAGGAAAAGGACAGCGTGGCCTTATTGTTGCCCAGCCTAAAACAGGAAAAACTATCCTTTTACAGGATATAGCCAATGCAATTGCTGCCAACAATCCCGAAGTATATTTGATTATCCTGCTGGTTGATGAAAGGCCTGAAGAAGTTACGGATATGGCAAGAAACGTTAGGGGAGAGGTCATTTCATCTACTTTTGATGAACCGGCGGAAAGACATGTGAGAATAGCTAACATTGTCCTTGAAAAAGCCAAAAGGTTGGTTGAATGCGGACATGATGTTGTAATTCTTCTTGACTCAATTACTCGTCTTGCCAGGGCATTTAATACTATTGCACCTGCATCGGGCAAAGTATTATCCGGTGGTGTTGACTCGAATGCCCTTCATAAACCAAAGCGGTTTTTCGGTGCAGCCAGAAATATTGAACATGGCGGCTCGTTGACAATTTTAGCAACTGCCCTTACGGAAACCGGATCAAAAATGGACGATGTGATTTTTGAGGAGTTTAAGGGAACAGGTAACATGGAACTTCAGCTTGACCGGAAACTTTCAAACAGGCGTATTTTCCCATCAGTAGATATTACAGCTTCAAGCACGCGGAGAGAAGATCTGCTACTGAACAAAAACTTCCTTAACAAAATATGGATACTGAGAAAATATCTTACCGATATGAATTCAATTGAGGCTATGGAGTTTCTTCGCGACAGGCTGGTGAAAACCGAGTCAAATGAAGAATTTTTAATCTCTATGAACGGAGAATAAAAGATGAATTGAATAAACCAAAGCAGTATTATACTGCTTTTTTTCATATTTAACTGCTTATTCTGATAACCCATTTTTCAGATTTTTTGCTTATTTTTAATCAAAATGAATAACACTTAAATGTTGTAAAACAGTGTTAAAAGTTAGTGATTTCTTATAATTTTGTATTTTCTTTTTCGGAAATAATTGTGTAAAACATT
>CAZBUF010000266.1:0-3607 GCA_964495025.1 uncultured Bacteroidales bacterium
AGATTAAGTGTAAATATAAACAAAATTGCAACATTAAGGAATGCGCGGGGTGGAAATATTCCAAATGTTCTGCAGGTTGCCATCGACTGCCAGAAATTCGGAGCCCAGGGGATAACCGTACATCCCAGGCCGGATGAAAGGCATATCCGGTATAATGATGTAAGAGAGATAAAACCTATTATTGTAACAGAGTTTAACATTGAAGGATATCCTTCAGGAAGATTTATCGATCTTGTTCTGGAAGTAAAGCCTGATCAGGTAACGCTGGTGCCCGATCCTCCTGATGCACTAACATCCAGTTGCGGATGGGATATTTCGGAGAATCTGCCTTTTCTAAAGCAGGTAATAAAAAAACTTAAAAAAGCAGGGATACGCACATCCCTGTTCACAGGCACAGATATTGAGAATATTGAAGACGCTGCTCAGACAGGGACTGACAGGATTGAGCTGTATACGGAACCTTATGCAGGTTATTACACAACAGACAGGGAAAAAGCGATTGAGCCGTTTATTAAAGCCGCGGCAAAGGCTAAAAAGGTGGGACTGGCAATTAATGCAGGGCATGATCTGAACCTTGATAATCTTAAATACTTTCATGATCATATCCCCGGACTGTCGGAAGTATCAATCGGCCATGCCTTAATATCAGATGCTTTGTATATGGGCATTGAGAAAGCCATACAATTGTACCTTGACAGTCTGAGATAATGCTGATAATATTCCGGGAAATGCTGAGGCAAAGGCAGATGTATAGGCTGATGTAAAAATTGAGGCAGAGACGGAGGAAAAAATGAAGACGAAGACAAAGGCAAAGACGCTGGCAGTGGCAAAGACAGAGGCAGTAGCGAGGACAGAGGCAGTGACGAGAACAGAGGCAGTGACGAAGATGCAGGATGAGTATGAAATATCAAAGGAAATATGGTTGATGAAAGCTCAGTATGAGTATGTATCCTGCTTCTGCAATGAATAATTATCTTATCTCCGGTCCCTCTCGTTTTATTTATTTAAATTTGCATTTTTCTTTAAATTATTCATTATAGATCAAAAATGATTAAACACATAGTAATGTTCAGAATAAAGGCGCCCTCAGAAGACGAGAAAAGAGGAAGTGTTGCCTTGCTGAAAAAGAAACTCGAGAAACTGCCGGCCCTTATCCCCGAGATAAAGTCCTTTGAGGCGGGAGCGAACATCAGTACAAGTTTAAATTCCTTTGACCTTGTTCTGATTTCAGAATTCAGGGATAACAAAGAACTTGAGATTTACAGAAAGCATCCCGAACATCAGATGATTGTTGATTTTATTAAAACAATAAAAGCTGAGACCGTTGTTGTTGATTTTGAAGTATAAATGTTTTTTATTTTAGCATAGAATTATAACTCTGATTATGAACCGTTTATATCCATTAAAACTAATACCGCAAATCAAAGACAAAATATGGGGCGGGAAAAAATTAAGAGAGATACTGGGTAAAACCGGCGCTTCGGACAAAGCAGGCGAAAGCTGGGAAATATCGGGTGTACAGGACAATATTTCAGTTGCCGGGAATGGTTTTCTGGCCGGCAACAACTTACAGGAACTGATTGAAGTGTATATGGGCGATCTTGTTGGAGATAAAATTTATGATAAGTTTGGCATTGAATTCCCGCTGCTGATAAAATTCATTGATGCCACCGATAAATTGTCTATCCAGGTGCATCCCCCGGATGAAATGGCAAAAGAGAGGCATAACTCATACGGGAAAACTGAAATGTGGTATATCATTCAGGCTGATAAAGATGCTGAATTAATAGCAGGATTTAATAAAGAGATCGACAAAAGCGGCTATCTGGAACATTTTAATAATGGCACATTAACTGATATACTCAATATCGTTAAGGTCAGCAGCGGCGATGTCATCTTTCTGCCTGCCGGGAGGGTACATTCTTTGGGAGCAGGTATCCTGCTGGCTGAAATTCAACAGACTTCCGATATAACATACAGGATCTTTGACTATAACCGTGTTGACTCAGAGGAAAAATCCCGTGAGTTGCATACTGACCTGGCAGTAGATGCGATTGATTATAAATTTTACGACAATTACAAACAGGGCTATGCCAGAAAGACAAATGAGCCTTCTGAGATAGTGAGATGTAAATATTTTACTGCCAATATTCTGGACTTTGACAGGCCGGTTGAAAAGGACTATGTTGGTCTTGATTCTTTCGTGATATATATGTGCCTTGATGGAGAGTTTGATATAAAATACTTTGAACAGCATCCCGAAAAGGTAAAAAAAGGGGAAACAATACTGATCCCTGCAGAATTGAAAAACTTAAAATTAAATCCTGTTAAACAGGCTAAAATTCTCGAGGTATATATTGACTGAGGTTAATATTTATAAAACGAACATGATTTTTTTATCGTAAATGCCTGAACAGGCAAAATTATCTGTCATATAGATTATAAAGTTACAGACTTTCTGAGCTGTATATTATTTTATGAGTGTAATAAAACAAATCCAGTTTATTAAGAGCAGTACAAAGCCGGAATCCTGCCCCAAACCGGTTTATCCCGAATATGCCTTTCTCGGAAGATCAAATGTTGGCAAATCTTCACTGATCAATATGATAGTCAACAAAAAAAAATTCGCACGCACATCACAAACTCCCGGGAAGACGCTTTTAATAAACCATTTCCTGATAAATGATGAATGGTATCTTGTTGATTTGCCGGGCTATGGTTATTCAAAGACTTCAAAAAAGACCAGGCAGGCTGTCAAAGAACTTATAAGCGGCTACCTCTTAAAAAGGAATAATTTATACTGTCTATTCCTGTTGCTTGATTGCCGCCATGAGCCACAGCATATTGATCTGGAGTTTATTGAATGGATTGCTGTCAGCCAGATCCCGTTTGTTATCTGTTTCACAAAAACAGATAAGGTATCATCAGCCATGCTTCACAGGAATATTGAAAATTATAAAGAAACACTGCTGCAAACATGGGAATCGCTGCCCCGTATTTTCATGACATCATCCGTAAAAGGAACAGGGAGGGAAGAAATGCTGAATTTTATTGTAGATACTAACAGGTCTGTTAGCATTTAGATTAATTTTTTGATTATTATTAATATAGTTTTTGAAAGTATATTTTTTACATTTACATCGCCATAATAATAAATTAATTACTCTTCAATTAATTATAATATGAAAATTAAAGCCCCCGCAAAGTTTTTTGCCGGCCGTGCATCAACCTATCTTGCAGAAAAAATAACCAAGAGTTTCGGTACTGAACTGGGCAAAACCTCTGTCCTTGAATTCAGTGACTGAGAATTTCAGCCTTACTATGAAGAATCCGTCAGAGGATGCCTTGTTTTTATTGTCCAGTCTACTTTTCCGCCTGCCGATAATCTTATGGAACTTCTGTTAATGGTAGATGCTGCAAAAAGGGCATCTGCATTCCAGGTAGTTGCGGTTATGCCATATATGGGATATGCCCGCCAGGATCGTAAAGATAAGCCCAGGTGTGCAATTGGAGCAAAGCTTGTTGCTGACTTACTAACTGCATCAGGTGTTGACAGGGTAATGACAATGGACCTGCACGCCGACCAGATACAGGGATTCTTCAATGT
>CAZBUF010000267.1:0-1714 GCA_964495025.1 uncultured Bacteroidales bacterium
TGCAGGAGGGAGTTGAATTAGCTAAGGCTGTTAACCAGAAAGTTACCGATAAGGATGTATTGGTTGTATTATGCCCTCCTTTCATTCATCTCAATGAGATCAGGAAAACAATAACCAAAAACAGTCTTTTTCTCGGAGCACAAAACTGCGCATCTGAACCTGCAGGTGCTTACACCGGGGAAATCTCAGCTTCGATGCTCAAATCAACAGGTGTTGATTATGTTATCATTGGCCATTCTGAGAGAAGATTATACTTTAAAGAGCAGGATAAAACACTTAATAAGAAGGTGAAACTTGCGCTTGAAAATAATCTTATTCCTGTTTTCTGTTGTGGCGAAGTTTTAACCGAGAGAAAAGCAGGAAAGCATTTTGATGTTGTCAGTGAACAGATTAGTGAAGGTTTATTTAACCTGACCGCCGGAGAATTCAGCAAGGTTGTAATCGCATATGAACCTGTATGGGCTATTGGTACAGGTGTAAATGCAACACCTGACCAGGCCCAGGAAATGCATAAGTATATTCGCGGCCTTATAGCGGATAAATATGGGAGCAGCGTTGCCGGGGATACGACAATTCAATACGGGGGTAGCTGTAAGCCTTCAAATGCCAGGGAATTACTCGCTAATCCTGACGTCGACGGGGGACTGATAGGAGGAGCTTCACTGGATGCAGATGATTTTATTGCTATCGTAAACTCAGTATAAGGGCAGGGAAATACCTTATTCCGGTGTTTTCATGCAGGCCTGTGATCTGTGATTACTATAAACAATTGCATGATTTAATAATTGTATTTTTATAATAAGTACTTTCTTAGAATCCGGAACAGAACCTTATCTCCTTTTGCAAAACAGTTGCAATATTCATATTATGGAGTACAAAGCATTATATTTTAAGCTTGATGATACTTCCGGTGCCCTGAAAGAGATTATTATTGCTGAACTTGACTTTGCCGGTTTTGAAGGATTCCTTGAAACTGAAGAAGGCGTTGCAGCCTACATACCTGAGAAAGATTACAGAAAGATCGATCTTCATAAGTCAGCACTTTTTAACAATCCTTTATTCAGTAAAATTGTAATCGAAGAAGAATTTATTCTTGAAAAAAACTGGAATGAACTCTGGGAAAGCACTTATGAACCTGTAATTATTAAGAATGAGTGCCTTATCAAAGCGCCGTTTCACAGCAATTTGCCTGAATACATGTATGAGTTGCTTATAGAACCCAAAATGTCATTTGGAACCGGCCATCATGACACTACCGCATTAATGGTCGAGGAGATCCTTGATATGGATGTTATAAATAAAACCGTTCTGGATGTAGGTTGTGGAACAGGAATATTAAGCATACTGGCAGCAAAAAAAGGGGCCGGCAAGGTTACTGCTATAGATATTAATGATCAGGCATGTAAAAACACTGCAGAGAATACGGGAAGAAACAATGCAAAAAATATTACTGTCCTTTGTGGTGATATCAGCCTGGTCAGGAATAAAAAATTCAATATAATACTCGCGAATCTTCAGCTTAACATTCTCCTTCAGGATATTATACATTACCGTCCATTGTTAAATCCCCGCGGATCCATAATTATGAGTGGGATATATAAAACTGATATTCCCGAAATTAAAAAAGAGTGTTATAAATTTTCTTTAAAATATGTTAGCTTTAAGGAAAAGAACAATTGGGTGTCAGTAAAATTTAAAATGTATTGAGTTTTTT
>CAZBUF010000268.1:0-2424 GCA_964495025.1 uncultured Bacteroidales bacterium
AATCTGTTGTGATAGGATCAGAAGATTCTCCCCTGACAAAAAGTATTAGTGAAACAGCTGAAATTGAACTTACATATAAACAAACCTCATTTGCCATAGAATTTGTTGCATTAAACTACACGCACTCCTGCAAAAATCAATACGCCTGTATGCTCGAAGGTTTTGAGACTGACTGGAATTATATAGGCACTAATCGTTCAGCATCTTACACGAATCTTGATCCGGGAACATATACTTTTAAAGTGAAAGGTTCAAACAATGACGGATTATGGAATAATATACCTGCTACCTTAAGAATTACTATTTCTCCGCCATATTGGAAAACAATATGGGCATGTATGACATATATTCTGGTATTTTCACTTTTACTGTATGTATTTATCAGATTACTTATGATAAGGGCAAAGCAATCTCATATTTTAAAGCTTGAAAGGATGAAGAGGGAAAAAGATGAAGAATTGACAAGGTTGAAAACACAGTTCTTTACTAATATTTCACATGAGCTTCGGACACCATTAAGTTTAATAATATCACCTCTGGAAAGCATCATTTCTGATCCTCAACTGAATATTGAAATAAAAAATCAGCTATTTATTATTCACCGTAATGCTGAAAAGATGAAGCATCTGATAAATGAGCTTATGGATTTCAGAAAACTTGAAAATAATCAGCTAAAGCTAAATGTCCGTAAAAGTGAGATAATGAAATTCATATCTGATGTTTCAGCTTATTTTAATGAAACCTCGAAAAAAAGGAATATTGACTATTCAATAGAATGTACAAAAACTCATATTTACGGATGGATTGACAGGGACAAACTTGAAATGATATTATTAAACATTTTGTCCAATGCCTTTAAATTTGTTCCTGATAAGGGAAAGATAAAGATTACTGTAGATATTAACAGTGTCTCACAAGAATATAATTATCCGGTTTCTGATAAACTCTGTAACAATACACAGGATCTGGAGATTGCTGTTATTGATAATGGTATTGGAATATCATCTGATGATTTACCATATATCTTTGACAGGTTTTATCAGGCTAAATCAACAGCCAATATCAGGAATTCAGGAACAGGCATTGGGCTTGCCCTGGCCAAAAGCCTGGTTGAGCTGCACCATGGCCTGATTATGGCAGAAAGTGTACCAGGCAGGGAAACAAAGTTTACATTTATTCTTCCTGTGAGCCGTTATGAATATAATGAAAATGAGCTGGATTCAACACCAGTGGATATTCAGGAAAGCATTATTGAAAATCAGCCGGAAGAAGCTGATTACCATGCAATTGTTAACGACTTTTCCGGTAATGAAGCGAAACCCGAAATACTAATAGTTGAAGATAATGATGAGTTGAGAAAATATCTGGTTAAGGAGTTGAGTAAAAATTTCATTATTACAGAAGCAAGGGATGGCCAGGAGGGAATAAATTCCACTTTTGCTAAATTACCGGATTTGATTATCACTGATATTCTGATGCCCGGGAAAAGTGGTATTGATCTGTGTAAAGAAATAAAAAAAGATATGAGGACCAGTCATATTCCTTTGATATTGCTTACCGCAAAAAATACTATTGAAGACCAGATAGAGGGTGTTGAAGTTGGGGCCGATGTGTATATAACAAAGCCATTTAACATTCGCTTCCTGAATGCACAGATCAAACAGCTGATTGATTTACGCAAGAAACTGTATTCCCTTTTTAGTCATGATGTATATCTGATGCCCGGTAAGATCGCAAATAATGAAGTTGATGAAGCATTTTTGGAAAAAGCAATAAATTTTATCATTGAGAACATAAATAACACACAGCTGGGTGTAGTAACTCTTGCTGATATATTCAATTTCAGCAGGAGCCAGGTTTACAGAAAAATTAAGGCACTGACAGGAAAAACAGCTGTTGAGTTCATAAGGATCATACGCCTGAAGCAAGCCTTAAAACTTATGGAATCAAAAGAATACACTCTTGCTGAAATTGCCTATGAGACGGGTTTTACTTCTCCGTCATATTTTACAAGGAGCTTTAAGGAACAATATGGGAAAGCACCCTCCGAGTACCTTGATAATTAACTGTTTAGATTCTTTAAGGATACTTGATTTTCTACAAGGCAACCTTTAAGCAGCCTTTATTATAAAGTTTTTCATCAATATGTAAAAGATTAATGCTGCATATGTGAAAGAATTTTTTGCATTTATTAAAGCAACTTAGCTTGAGTACGAATATATTGAGCATTATTATCCATTGTTATTTTATTTTTAATTAGTTAAAAATTATAAACGGATGAAAAGTAAAATGAAATTAAATCCAAAAAAAATTGGCCTGCTCTTGATATTTTTCATTCTGATTGCCGGCATTTTACCGGCCGCACAGAATAATGAAGCACAGCAGGAAAATAGAACAATTACAGGAGTTGTAACTGATGGAACT
>CAZBUF010000269.1:0-2614 GCA_964495025.1 uncultured Bacteroidales bacterium
TGACAGGCTCGATCATGGTATAGACGTGGTTGAAAAATCGATCATCTCATACGGAAGTGTACAAACTGGCTTACTTGAGAAAAACCTGAGCTGGATTTCTTTATTCATCTCTATTGCCCCTATGTTAGGGTTCATGGGTACAGTTATCGGTATGATAATGGCATTTGATGAAATTCAGCGCCATAGTGATGTTAATGCATCAATTGTTGCAAGGCCTATCGGAGTTGCACTTATTACTACGGTTACAGGACTGGTTGTGGCAGTTATACTTCAGTTTGCTTACAACTACCTTATAACAAAGATTGATAGTATCGTGAATGATATGGAAGATGCTTCTATCTCATTAATTGATTTGCTGATAAAGTATAACCTGAAAAAATAATATATTATGTCAAATAAATTATCAAGAGTACTTACGATATTCTTATATGTATTGATGTCTGTTTCGGTAATCATCGCTTTGCTGTTTTATTTTGGGAAAAAGGTGCCGGGAACTGAAGGGACACTTTCCGAAGAACCTATGATCACGCAAACAGCTTTATTACTGGCATATGTATTTATTGCCATAGCTTTATTGTCGGCATTGGCATTTCCGGTTGCCCATTTGATTCAGAATCCTGCCAATTTTAAAAATGTATTAATAATACTGTTAATATTTGTTTGTATAATTGGAGCAGGTTACCTGCTTGCTTCAAACAAGCCGATAGAAATAATAACTGTTGATACAACACCCACAACCTTAAAAATGGTTGGTGCAGGGCTGAAAACCACATATATTCTTGGTGTATTGGCCTTCCTGGGAATTATTCTCTCGGAGATAGCAGCATTTTTCAGATAGGAAAAACAGCTGGTATAGTATTTTAATTTAGGAACTAATAAAAAACATATATTGAAAAATGGCTAGAAGAGAGTTACAAGAGATAAATGCCGGATCTATGGCTGATATAGCCTTCCAGCTTCTTATTTTCTTCCTTGTGGCTACAACCATGGATACTGATTCAGGTATATTCAGAAAATTACCACCTATGCCTGAAGAAGAAGAGCAAAAGGAAGAAATAGAAATTAAGGACAGGAATATATTTGTTGTGCTTGTTAATAAGGACAACCAGCTTCTGGTAGAAAATGAATTGATGGATATAAGAAATTTACGTGTTGCAGCCAAGGAATTTATAGAAAACCCGCAGGATAAGGATAAGTTACCTCAAAGAGTAGATACAGAGATCCCATTCTTTGGCACTGTCCCGATAACAAAGTACCATGTTATATCGCTTCAAAATGACCGGGGCACATCGTATGGCACATACATAGCGGTACAAAATGAACTCACGGCAGCATATAACGAATTGAGGCATGATCTTGCCATGAAAAAGTTCGGCTTAAAATATGAGGATATGAAAGACGATGATGCCCGGAAAGAAGCAATTGAAGATATCTTTCCTTTAAAAATCTCGGAAGCTATACCAAAAAATATAGGAGGATCATAATATGGCAAAATTCACCAGAAAAGGCAAAGGTAAGATGCCGGCAATTTCCACAGCATCATTACCTGATATAGTATTTATGCTCCTGTTCTTTTTTATGGTAACAACGGTTATCCGTGAAACAACACTTATGGTAAAGATTGTACCGCCCTTTGCATCTGAAATAAAAAAACTCGAAAAGAAATCATTGGTTAGCTATATAAATATCGGCAAACCTGCGCAAGCTGAAATGTATGGCTCTGCGCCAAGGATACAGCTGAATGATGCGTTTGCTACCAAGGAAAAGATAAGGGAGTTTATATCCAGTGAAAGAGATAAAATGTCGGAAGCTGACAGAAATAAAATGACCGTTTCGTTGAAATGCGACAAAGATGTTGAAATGGGCATAGTTACTGACATAAAGGAAGAACTTAAAAAGGCCAGCGCCCTGAAGATAAATTATTCTTCAAGGATGGGATCCCAGAAAGATATTTTCTCGAATTTCTGACAAAGGCCTGAAAATTATTTATAAGGAGGATCCTGCAAAGTATCCTCCTTTTTTTACGGTTTTTCATAAAAAATCATTTTTACAATAAAATATATAGGGTATTTTTCCTGTTTATTATCACAACTATTGGTATTTAGCATTTTTTAACATTTTTATCACGTAATTATTATTTAACTTGTAACCTTTAAACCCCAGGGCATATAAATGTATAAGCTGCTTCTTATATTCCTGTTACCGGCAACTATTTTCAGTGAGGTCTTCGCTCAGAAAAAAATATACAACACGGCAAAAATAACCTCTGATCCGCCGAGGATTGATGGTATCTTTGATGAGAGCGCCTGGGATATTGTTGAGTGGGGCGGTGATTTTATACAGATCCAGCCCTATGAGAACAGGCCGCCATCACAGCAAACCGCTTTTAAGATAATATATGACGATGATAACTTATATGTTGCCATCAGGTGTTTTGATTCCTCACCTGACAGTATTGACAGGCGAATGTCAAGGCGTGACGGATTTGAAGGCGACTGGGTAGAAATAAATATTGACAGCTACCATGATCTGCGCAGCGGTTTTTCTTTTACGATAAGTGCATCCGGAGTCAAGGGAGATGAAGCAATTTCCGAGGATGTTAACTTTGATCCCA
>CAZBUF010000270.1:0-2610 GCA_964495025.1 uncultured Bacteroidales bacterium
TGAAAATGCAAATAAATATTTAGAGGAAGTTAAAAATTCTTCTAAAGCAAGATTTAGTAATTTTTTATCTTCTTTAAAAAAATTAAATATTAGTGGAAAATATTTAGAAATTGGCTGTGGACCTGGAATTTTGACAAAAATTATAGCAAAACAGCATCCGAAAGTAAAAATAATAGCCAATGACATATCTCCTGAGATGATCAGACTTGCTGAACAAGATTTAGACGAAGAATTAAAAACCAGAGTAAATTATATGTTTGGTGATGTTTGTAAAATTGAATCTCTGAAAGATTTAGGCAAATTTGATTTGATATATTCTACCTTTACAATGCATCATTGGAACGATGCTAAAATAGCTATTAAGAATTTGTTTTCGATATTGAATGACAATGGATTACTTTATATTCATGATTTAAAAAGAGTTTTCTGGCTTTATTATGCAAAATCCAAAAGCGGATTCTTCACCTCAATCAGAGGATCCTACAGACCCCGGGAAATAAGAGAAATGTTAAATGAGATAGGAATAACCAGTTATAACATAAAAACTATATTTCCATACTTTATGCAGGCAATAGTCATAAAAAAATAAAAACGCCACACAACACCTCATAGGAATTGTTGTGTGCAAGCCTGAAATCAGATGAGAATTCAATCTTAAATACAAAAAACATTACCTTTATAATTTACTAATACTATTGATCATGCCAAACAAACCAGATTCTTTTTATAATACCTTTTTCAAAGGTCTCAGGTCTTTCCATCATTTATTCTCAGTAATACCTGCATTGGATATATTACTGTGCATATTCATTCTTCCCGGATATGCGAACTCCGATTTAATGGGAATGTCCAATCCAACAGATTCGAGGGATGTATTCAATCCTGCAGATCACAAGTGTATATCTGATTCAACAAAAGTATGGGTGGGTACATGGAGTACTGCACCACAGCTCGTGGAACCGCGTAATATGCCTCCTGCACCGGGTTTGAGCAACAATACATTGCGTCAGGTGGTCCGCGTTTCACTCAGTGGAGACAGTCTGCGCGTACGATTCTCAAATGAATTCAGCACAAGCCCCGTTACAATGAAAAAAGTACAAATTGCCGTCTCAACGGGAGGTAGCGCTATTGATGTATCTTCAATTAAAGAATTGAAGTTTGATAGTAAACCAGAGGTTACCATGAATCCGGGTGTTGCGATTACTTCAGATCCAATTTCGTTCGATTTGGAACCGAGGATGGATTTGGCGATCACAATCTGCTTCGGCCAAACATCTCCGGATGTAACCGGCCATCCCGGGTCACGTACTACTTCATACCTGCTTGCCGGTGACAAGACTTCGGCGATTGATTTTACGGGTGCTGCCCAGGCTGATCGATGGTACATCATCAACGGAATCGATGTAAAAGCACCGGTATTCGCAGCTGCTGTTGCAATTCTTGGCAACTCCATTGTTGATGGACGTGGCTCTGGTACAAACAAGCAAAATCGATGGCCGGATATATTGGCAGAGCGTCTTCTGGAAAATCCCGGTACCCGGCAGGTAGCTGTTCTCAACCAGGGTATTGGTGGAAATTGCCTGCTTCGATTTTGTCTTGGGCCCTCAGCCCTTGACCGGTTTGAGCGGGACATCCTTAAACAACACAGGGTACGTTGGTTAATCATACTGGAAGGGGTAAATGATATTGGTCAGACTCCGGCGAGAGCTGCAGCATCTCAGATTGCTAAAGATATGATTGCTGCTTACGAACAAATGATCGATGATGCTCATGCTGAAGGCATCCTGGTTTACGGCGCTACCCTTCCACCCTTTGGTGAATCATTTTACTATACTGACTATCATGAAGCAGCCCGGAATACGGTCAATGAATGGATTCGTAGCAGTGGCCGCTTTGATGCCGTTATTGATTTCGATAAGGCTTTACGAAATCCGGAGGATACTTTGACTATCCTGCCTGCAGCTCATTCAGGTGATTTTCTTCACCCTAATGAGACAGGATACAAAATAATGGGCGAAGCCATTGATCTGAAATTGTTTGAATGATATTCACCAATTTTAAAAAGGGGACCGCTCCCTCCTCTTTTTTCGTCCTTGCGAGGAGGAACGACGAAGCAATCTCATTATATGAAAAACAGTGACAGCTCCCTTGTTATTTACGATTGACGATTTAGAGGTGTACCCTTCCCTATTTGTTTAACAATTTTGGGTTTATGATTGGATTTACTTAATGTTCGCTTTTCACATTGAACCTTTAAAGAAGTCCGTTTAATTATTTGGATATAGATAAAAAGAAATATAAATTTGATATAAGTTAATTACCAAAATATGATAACCAAATATATACATTTTGTATATATCATAAGTTAGGACAAGCGTTTGCAAAGGAAAAACAAATGCATTACATAGTGATATATACAATTGTATATGTTGATACGTTGAACTAAACCGCCTTGCAGGCGGCAGAGGAAAAAGCATTAAATTGCGTTATTGTTAATATTAAAAACTTATTACCATGAAAAAAAACATTACGCGAAAGAATGCTGCAGGAAATGCAGCTTAGGAACTACAGTCCGGGTACCATAAACTGTTACATTTCAAGCATTTCAAT
>CAZBUF010000271.1:0-1615 GCA_964495025.1 uncultured Bacteroidales bacterium
CAACATCAAAAGCCGCAACAATGTTAAGCTTTGTCTCTGCCTTTCTGATGAACTTTGTAACTGCAATACCAAGATTTCCTATACCAACAATCGCAATAGTCTGACCTTCTTCACAATCAATTGTCTTCCCTATTAAATCTATTAACTCTTCAATATTATATCCTCTCCTGTGATTCCCTGTTAATCCTATCAGCATAAGATCCCTTCTCACCTGCTCAGGTGTAAGGTTCAATAATTTAGCAAGGTCATGGGAGAATATATGAGTATTGAAATTGTGACTGATCCTCCTGATAATTCTGCGGTATTTGCATAATCGCGCTACAGTTGTTGCAGGTAGTAACATTAGTTGAAATATAATTTATTCACTAATTTTGCCCGGAATAAATATATAAGATATTTATTCAAAAGCCAAAATAAAGTTGTGAATAAATTAACAAATAAAATTACTGCCTTAAAAATCAGGGTCGAAGGACTTGTTCAGGGTGTTGGCTTCAGACCATTTGTTTACCGGCTCGCAAAACAATATAAATGTAACGGTTATGTATTAAACCAGACTGACGGAGTATTGATAAAAATTGAAGGAAATAAAAAAAATACGGATAATTTCATTGTAAAGCTCAGAACAGATTACCCGGCCGGAGCAGTTATAGAAAATATTTTTTCGGAAAAAGACAAGTTTGAGGATATGCATGACTTTCAGATAATAGGGAGCAGGGACATATCAGATGAAATATCTCAGATAAGTCCTGATATTGCTGTATGCAACGACTGTATCAACGATTTGAAAACTCAATCGCACAGGATTAATTATCCGTTTATCAACTGTACAAACTGCGGACCCAGGTTTACAATAATCAAAGACTTCCCCTATGACAGGGAAAAGACCACAATGAAAGATTTCAGGATGTGCAATAAATGCGCAAAAGAGTATAATGATGTATCTGACCGGAGATTCCATGCACAACCTGTGGCCTGCAGCGACTGCGGACCTGAATATCAGCTGAATACAGAAGGAAAGACCATTAACAGGTTCAGCGACATACTGGATTTACTTGTTTCATATATAAGTGCAGGCAAAATTGTTGCAATCAAGGGGATCGGCGGATATCATCTTATGTGTGATGCCCTGAATGAAGAATCTGTTAAAAGATTAAGGAGCTCAAAGCATCGTGAAGGAAAGCCTTTTGCAGTAATGTTCTCTGACATTCAACGTATTAAAGAATATGCCGTGGTATCGGATGATGAGCAGAATTCGCTTCTTTCATGGCACAGACCCATTGTCCTCTTAAACTCCAAAAAGAGCCTTGCAACCGGTGTTTGTGTCGGATTCAACACCATAGGCGCATTCCTGCCTTATATGCCGGTGCATTACATGTTATTTGAAAAACTTGATATTCCGGCACTGGTGATGACCAGCGGCAACTTTCATGAAGAACCGATAGTGATTGACAACAACGATGCATTAAATAACCTTGGTAAAATTGCAGATGCCGTACTAACATATAACCGCGATATTTATAACAGAACTGATGATTCAGTAGTAAAAATAATATATGGGAATGAACATATTTTCAGGCGTTCAAGGGGTTATGCCCCTGCCCCGGTTATCATGAAC
>CAZBUF010000272.1:0-1567 GCA_964495025.1 uncultured Bacteroidales bacterium
GGGATTGCCGGTTGATGGTTCGGATGAGCAGGTCTCAGATAACAGGGCAATCTATGCTATGGCTGATGAACAGAATAAAGGTAAAGGCAAGGATATTATATACGGTGTGCAAAGGATAACTGACGGCAGAATTGAAAATTCTTATACAATGGATATCCTGCCTGCATTAAAGGCGCCTGCTAAATCAGGGGAAGAGTATACTGGACTTCCTGTTGCTGAGCCGGCCCCTGATGTTAATGATATAGCAGAAAAATCATCTAAGAATCAATGGGCTTTAGGGGGCCAGATGGCGCCACTATATTCATACAGATATTTCGAATCTGACTACTTAAGCAGTTATGTCCGTGATCAGATAAATTCAAAAGAATCAGGTATTTTTGCCTATGCAATGGGTATAAATGTTTCCATGGCCCCGGGGGAAAGGTTATCCGTACAATCAGGGATCTACTATTCCAAATACGGGCAGCAAACCGAAGTATTGAATGTAATTGTAAATACCAGTTCACCCGTAATATCATGGGGAGATCCCACTCCTGATGCGACAGAATCGGAAGTTATATTCTCAAATTCCACGGGCAGTGTTAATGCATTCAGTAATAATAACAAGAACTCGCTTATAACTTCATATAGCGGTACTTCTGAAGGAGACCGGAATTTTCAGAATATAAGCAATAATATTGACATCAACTCAAACTCAACAGCAACGCAATATTTTGAATACCTTGAAGTGCCGCTTGTCATTAAATACAAAGTAGTTGACAGAAAGGTTGATTTTAATCTTTCAGGCGGACTCAGCACGAACTTTCTTATCGGAAATGATATATACATTGATGAAGGGGAAGGAGATTATAAATATGGTGAGACCGTAAATATCACTACAGTGAACTATTCAGGCTCCCTGGGAATGGGAATAGAATATCCAATCATATCAAATTTTATTGTCAGTATTGAGCCCAGATTCAGATACTATCTCAATCCTATTGATAAAAGACCCTCATACACGATCCACCCTTACTCAATAGGCATATTTACAGGAATCAGTTATATATTTTAATTTCCAAAGGGACAGCTCCCTATTTTGCAAATAACATATTCCAAATAACAAATCTCAAATAAATCTCACAATTTCCAAATTCCAGTTTCCAAATTTTTCTATTGCTGCTTGCCCTCAACGGACAGGATTTTACCAAAAGTAAAAGGCTACACACAGATTAAAAAGTCTGTTTGATTATTTGGATATAGAAAAAAAGAATATAAATTTGATAAAAGTTAGATGCCAGATTAAGATAACCAAATATATACATTTTGTATATATCATAGTTAGGGCAAGCGTTTGCAAGGGAAAAACAAATGCATTACAAATAGTGATATATACAATTGTATATGTTAATATGTTGAACTAAACCGCCTTGCAGGCGGCAGAGGGAAAAGCATTAAATTGCGTTATTGTTAATATTAAAAACTTATTACCATGAAAAAAAACATTACGCGAAAGAATGCTGCAGGAAATGCAGCTTAGGAACTACAGTCCGGGTACCATAAACTGTTACATTTCAAGCATTTCAAT
>CAZBUF010000273.1:0-10314 GCA_964495025.1 uncultured Bacteroidales bacterium
GCCACATCTCATATTCCCGGGTTATACCGTTACTTTCATTAAAAGTAACGTAAGTCAATCCATCGGCAGTAGGTGCAGTAATAGTCTCTTTTGCGTGAGTAAAAACATTTATTCCTGCACTTCCTCCCACATTCAATAATATGTTCAGGCTTTCCGAAGAAACAAGCTTGATCTTAAGCATCACGGGCACATTAATATTATTGATTGTAACCTTGCTATCCCTTACTTTTACCGGATAGGGGTATAACAATGGATTTGCTCCTAATCTCACGTAATCTTCAACGGTCACCAAATGCCCACCCTGCTGCAAAAGCTCCGCTTCCATTTGAATTGACAGTCCTTCCGATAACGGAAGAGCAATGAACAAACCAGCATTATAACCTTGTGTAACAGTTGTATGAGGAGATGTGTTGGAAAAACTACTCACCGTAATTCCTCCTTTTGCTCCAAAACTCAATTGTGCTTCTGCAGGGATAAAACATAAGCTTAATAATATCCCAAACAGGAGATATACACAGAATTTTTTTTGTTTAATAAGGCCTGGATATCTTTCATTCATAGTAGCAATATTTAGATTATTATTATTTTGTTCCGTGTAATAACTTTATCCATAAATCTAACAGAGAATCCATAAATCTCTTAAATAATTTGTTGCAGTATATTATGGGTTATAAAGATAATATGAATACTAATAAAAAAAAATTTATAGACTGAAAACTTTATCATCCATCTTCACTGATATATAATTATCAATCTCCTTCATAAATGATGGATCCGGTTTAATTTGCTCCGGTTTCCATCTCGTCCAGTATTTTCTGTATCTCTGCTTCGGTATCATGTAATTTCGATTTGCATAGTTTTAGCAAATCAGCAGCCTTTTTAACCTTATCACTAAGCTCATCAACATCCAGTTCTTCATTCTCAATTTTCTTCAGTATCTCTTCAATCTGCCTGATTGATTCGGAGTATGATATATTTGATTTCCCCATTTCAGATGATTTTACAATTATATTAATTATGCATATAAGCTGAGATTATTTAAATACTTTGCTGTTTATTCTTCCTTTATATAAAATGGTCTCAATTAGATCGCCATTCTTCAATTCATCCGGTTTTTTTATGTTCTTTTTATTATAATATGTAATTGAATATCCCAGTTTCAGGATATTTTTCGGATCCAGATAATGATTTTTCCTGTCCAGTATCTCAAGCTGATGTTCTTTATTTGAAAAATAATTTGGCACAGAGCTTTTGAATATCTTATACAGAAACCCTATAGACCTGGAATTCTTAATAAGATGGTCCCTGGTCACGGATCTGATATTATGAATTATTAAGTCTATCTCCTGAATTTTGCCTGATACTATTCTTTTTGCAGCATTCATAATATTTAAATGCATAACATTCAACCTGTTATTATTAGCTGATATTATTCTTGTTACTGTTGGTGCGAGCATCAGCAAATATCTGTCAATTTTCGTTTTTTTATTGTTTATTACCTCTGCAGAGATCCTGACTATTTTGTTTTGAAGTTCATCGAACCAACTTTCGGCATCCTGAAATTCTGAGATTAGAAATTCAGCAACTGCTGTTGGTGTTTTGAGCCGTGTATGTGCCACTATATCCACAACAGATTCATCCTGTTCATGGCCTATACCTGTTAAGACAGGTAAGGGAAATTGTGTGATATTGTATGCAAGCCAGTAATTGTTAAAGCAGCTTAAATCAGACTGCGAGCCGCCGCCTCTGATAATTACAACGATGTCGAATAAGTCCTCATACCTGTATATATTATCCAGTGCATCAATTATGGATTGTTCGGCCTCCGCCCCCTGCATTAAAGCGGGGAATAATTTAACATAGAATTTATAACCATCAGGATTATTATGAAGCTGGTCAATAAAGTCACCGTATCCGGCGGCTGTTTTTGAAGAGATAACGGCAATTTTCTGAGGGAGAGCGGGAAAAGGTATTGCTTTATTCATATCAATAACTCCCTCTTCAGTAAGTTTATTAATAACCTCCTGTTTTTTCCTTGCCAGCTCACCGATCGTATAATTCGGATCAATATCCGATATTATCAGGCTGTAGCCATATAGTTCATGAAATTCGACAGCCACTTTGACCAGCACTTTAATACCACTTGTAAGCTTCAGCCCTGTTGTTGTTTCAAAATAAGGCTGCAGCATTCTAAAGGCGGAGGACCAGATTATTGCCCTGGCTTTAGCACTGAGAACATCTGTTTCCTGATTTTTTTCAACCAGTTCAAGATAACAATGGCCGCTGTTATTTATCTTCAGTTCGCTGATCTCGCAAATGACCCAGTAATTTGGCGACAGATTATTTTTTAATACTGTCCTTACCTCTTTATTGAGTTCATAAAGTGTAATATGTTTTGCTGTTAAGTTCAAACTTACATTACCTTTTAAATATTTTTTGCGTGAGAACAGAATTCTTTGAACATATCTTAACCAAATATATTCCCGGAGGCAGGCTGGATAGATTATTCCAGATTATAAAACTAACATTATCGCTTATAAAATATTCTGTCTCTTTAATTTTATTCCCATTGATATCATATAATGTAACAACTGACATGCCTGAAAAATTCGAATAAAAGCGGATACTTATATTTTCCGTAAAAGGGTTAGGAAATGCAAATAATGAATGCAGTTTACCTGATAATGTATCAATTTTGTCTGCACATATAATATTTGCCAGGTTGAAGTCAGGTATTCCATAACCATAAAGAGTATCGGGATTCAAATATTTATGTGAGCTTTCTCTTATTGCCGAATATATATCCATATTTGTAGCTTCCGGGTTTGCCTGCCATAGGCAAGCCGCCATGCCGGTGATAATGGGAGCTGCATATGATGTGCCGCCACCTCTGTGTACCATACCGTCAGAACCCTGGAAATAGTTATCCCTGCCTATTGCACAGACATCAGGTTTCACTCTGCCATCGGCGCTGGGTCCGCGTGAGCTGAATGCCGTTATTACTCCTGAAGTATCTACCGCACCGACAGTCAGCACGCTATCGGCATCAGAAGGAGCAGTAATATAGCCCCATGGATCATCTCCTTCGTTTCCGGCGCTTACAACAACCAGTATCCCCTTAGATGCGGCAATATCGGCAGCAATGGTAACCCGTGTGGAATTTCCGTCCATATCTTCATAGGTATGATTTTGAGCAGGATCATCAAATGTAGAATAACCAAGAGAAGTGTTTATTATATCAACCCCAACGCTGTCAGCAAACTCCGCTGCAGCTACCCAGTTGTCTTCTTCAACAAGGTATTCGGAATCACCGTCTTCAGAACGCAGCAGCCAGAATGCCGCATCAGGGGCAGTGCCTACCAGCTCATAAGGTATATTTCCCCCTATCAATGACAAAACAGATGTGCCGTGTGTATGTTCATTGAATATGTCTGACTTTCTGTTTACAAAATCCCTTGTCCCCAATATTCTGTCCGTGCTCCACAAATCAGTAAATGCCGGAAGCACATCGGCCCTGGTAAAGCCGGCGTCAATCACGGCAATTTGCATCCCTTTACCTGTAAATCCCTGCTGATGTATGAGTTGCCCGTTATGAATAGTTAAATGTACCAGTGAACTGCCATATTCATAGGAAACACTGCCGAATAATTCAAATTTATCATGATGCGCATAATCATTCCCGGCTGAGATTGATCGCGGAGTTTTTTTTGTTGCCGACCGGTTTACAAAGGGCAGGCCATACACTTTTTCCAGCAAGTCTTCATTTTCAACATCAATAGTAACGGAGTTAAGCCATTTTGATTTATTATATATAGTAACTCCCAGTGCTTTAAGGCTGTCAATATAAGCAGGAGTGACAGGCAGGTCATTCAATGAAAGCGGGATATTCTGCTTTATCCTTCTTTGTATGGCACGTTCAGATAAGAATTCTTCAGGCCTTTGCAGGCTGTAAGGATTATTGTTTTTATCCGTAAATTTTATCCAGTACTTTCCGGGAGCTGTTTGCGAATATGTAACGGTATACGCTAAATTCAACAAACATATTATTAATATCCGATATAGCTTCATACCCTTTTTCAGTACTGGTTTTCCCCCTGGCCTGAAGGAAAGAAATCCTCCGGTGCAGGTTCGTTAAATTTATTCATATTGTTGTCAATATTCTTAAAAAACTCCTGTTGTTTATCTGTCAGAGCTTCTTTATTTTCAATCCTGCCATAATTATAGCCCAGCTTAAGTTTTACAGAGTCATTCTCATCATAAAATATCCATTTGCCATGTCTTTTATCTTCCCGATAATAGCCTGACACCTGAACATGCCCGTTTGGATAGTATACAAAGTAATCACCTGAAAGTTTGCCATTTATGTACTGACCCTTAAGCCGTATTGAGTTATCCGGAAAATATTGCTCCCATGTACCATTTTTAATATCATGTTTCCATTCGGTTTTTTCTGTGATATTTCCATTGGAATAATATTTATGTGACAATCCGTTTTTTGAACCATTATCATATGTCTCATCAGAGATCAGGGTTTTTTCATAATAGCTGTAATATATCCAGAGGCTGTCTTTCTCTGATCGGGAGTAATATCCGTGTGCCGCCAGTGAGCCATTCTCATAAAACATTTCTATTTCAGAATAGTCCCTTACTGTATCAAAATTCATTAATGCCTTTATATTGCCGCTTTCAAAATACCGTCTCATCTCACCTGCAGGTTTATCATCTTTAAAAAGTCCGTAATATTTCAATTTTCCGTTACTGTAATATTTCTTCCAGTAACCCTGTTTTAGCCCGTTCCGGTCGACCTGGTTAAAAATAGTGTCATTCATCCCTGAGCTGGCCTGCATAAATGCTATACCTGGCAATGAAATGAATATGAGTGTAATAATTAAACGTTTCATAATAATATTTGTTTATCGGCCCCGGGAATTTTAAAACTGAGATAATATATAAATATATGACAGCTATTTCAAACAACAAAATTTAAAGCGCTATATAATATTAAATAAAAAAGCCCCGCAACCGGGGCTTTATTTTAATCACATTTTTCTGTGTTTTGCTATTTCACTTCCTCGAAATCAACATCTGTCACTTCCCCGTCATCTCCTTTTGAATCCTTATCTTTTTTTGAAGAATCATCCGGCTGTGTATCACCGGTATTTTGTCCGGCAGTTTGTCCTGCCTTGTACATTTCTTCTGATGCCTGTTGCCAGACTCCGTTCAGTTCGGCCATAGCCTTGTCAATAGCCTCAATATCCTTGTTTTTATGGGCTTCTTTAAGATCACCCAGTGCTTTTTCTATCGGTTCTTTCTTGTCAGCCGGCAGTTTATCACCAAACTCCTTAAGTTGTTTTTCCGTCTGGAATATCATACTATCGGCAGTATTTAATTTATCTATGCTTTCGCGTTGTTTTGTATCTTCCTCCTCATGAGCTTTAGCTTCCTGTTTCATCTTTTCTATTTCATCATCGGTAAGGCCTGACGAAGCTTCAATTCTTATGCTCTGTTCTTTTCCTGTTCCTTTATCTTTGGCTGACACATTCAATATACCATTTGCATCTATATCGAATGTTACCTCAACCTGGGGTATTCCTCTTGGTGCAGGAGGTATGCCATCCAGATGAAATTTGCCTATAGTTTTGTTACCTGCTGCCATTGGCCTTTCACCCTGTAAAACATGTATCTCAACCGAGGGCTGGTTATCAGCGGCTGTAGTAAAGGTTTCGGTCTTTTTGGTCGGGATGGTTGTATTGGATTCAATAAGCTTTGTCATAACACCTCCCAGCGTTTCAATACCTAGTGACAATGGAGTAACATCAAGCAGCAGCACATCTTTCACTTCGCCCGTCAGCACCCCACCCTGTATTGCAGCACCCACGGCCACCACTTCATCGGGATTAACGCCCTTGGATGGTTTTTTACCGAAGAACTTTTCTACAATGTCCTGAATAGCAGGTATGCGTGTTGAGCCTCCCACAAGTATTACTTCACTAATTTCCGAAACACTGAATCCCGAATCCTTCAAAGCTTTTTTGCATGGTTCGATAGTTGCATTAATAAGTTTGTCCGTAAGGCTCTCAAACTTTGCTCTTGTCAGAGTCTTGACCAGGTGTTTTGGAATACCTTCAACAGGCATTATATACGGTAAATTTATTTCAGTGCTTGTTGAGCTCGATAGCTCAATTTTAGCTTTTTCTGCAGCTTCTTTCAGTCGTTGCATCGCCATTGGGTCTTTTCTTAGATCCAATCCCTCATCTTTCTTAAATTCATCTGCCAGCCAGTCAATCACGGTCTGATCGAAATCGTCACCACCCAGATGAGTGTTGCCATTTGTTGATTTAACCTCGAACACGCCATCTCCCAGCTCAAGTATTGAAATGTCAAATGTACCTCCTCCGAGGTCAAAAACAGCAATCTTCATTTCCTTATTCCTTTTATCAAGTCCGTATGCAAGGGAAGCGGCTGTTGGTTCATTAATTATTCGTTTTACAACCAACCCGGCAATTTCTCCCGCTTCCTTTGTAGCCTGGCGCTGAGAATCACTGAAGTATGCAGGCACTGTGATAACTGCTTCATTAACTTCCTGCCCGAGATAGTCTTCGGCAGTCTTCTTCATCTTTTGAAGGATCATTGCGGAAATTTCCTGGGGTGTATACTTTCTGTCATCTATCTGAACTCTTGGAGTGTTATTATCGCCTTTAATTACTTTATACGGCATTCTTTTTATTTCAACATCAAGCTTATCATATTTTTCACCCATAAAACGTTTTATAGAAGAAACTGTCTTTTGGGGATTAGTGATTGCCTGCCTCTTTGCAGGATCACCTACTTTTCGTTCACCATTATCGATAAATGCCACTATTGATGGAGTAGTACGCTTACCTTCACTGTTAGGAATTACTACCGGTTCATTACCTTCCATTACCGATACACAGGAATTTGTAGTACCAAGGTCTATTCCTATAATTTTACCCATTCTTATTTATTTAATTTATTAATAATTAACAATTGAATTCCTGTCTCTTTTGACAATGATTATGCCATATTGTATTTCTGCCATATTTTCGGACATAATACAGTGTTAAAAGCAAAGATTACATAATACTATGACAAAAAGACAGTATTTCAAGGATATATTAAAAATATCTTGCTCAGAACCCTATCAGGTTCAAATTTATTTTTAAACTTTGCAGCTTAAATTATAAAATCCGATAATATGCCTATGACTTTAAAGGACAAGCCAAAAAGGGTAACGACACATGTATTGCAGGAAATGAAGTCCAGAAAAGAAAAGATAGCAATGCTCACAGCTTATGATTATTCGATAGCTAAAATTATTGACAGTGCAGGGATAGATGTCATTCTGGTAGGAGACTCAGCTTCCAATGTTATGGCGGGGCATGAAACAACAGTCCCTATAACTCTCAATGAGATGATCTACCATGCATCTTCGGTGGTAAGGGCAGTTAAAAGAGCCCTGGTAGTGGTTGATATGCCATTTGGAACATATCAGGGTAATCCGCTTGAAGCGCTGGCATCAGCCATAAGGATAATGAAAGAAACAGGTGCCCACGCGGTAAAGATGGAAGGGGGCGAAGAGATCAAAGGATCTGTGACCAGGATATTATCAGCAGGTATTCCTGTTATGGGACATCTTGGATTAACACCTCAGTCGATACATAAATTCGGCACTTATGTAGTAAGAGCAACAGAGGAAATAGAAGCGAAAAAGCTCATTGATGACGCCCGTATTTTGGAGGAATCAGGCTGTTTCGGCATTGTACTTGAAAAAATTCCTGCTGAGCTGGCCGCCAAAGTGGCGCAGAAGGTCAGAATACCCGTAATAGGTATTGGCGCCGGCAAAAATGTTGATGGACAGGTCCTTGTTCTCCATGATATGCTTGGTATTACCCAGGAGTTTTCTCCAAGGTTCCTGCGCCGGTATCATAATCTTTTCCTTGAAATAACCAATGCCGTCACACATTATATTGATGATATAAAGAATTCTGATTTCCCCAATGACAAGGAACAATATTAGTAATGAGCGGGCCGCTAAACATCCTTTATGAAGACAACCATATTATTTCTGTAAATAAGTCAAATAATGATCTTGTCCAGAAAGACATTACCGGTGACCTTGCACTTGACGAAAAGATAAAACACTACATCAAAAACAAATATAATAAGCCGGGAGATGTTTATCTCGGGACTGTCCATCGTATTGACCGCCCTGTAAGCGGCGCAATATTATTTGCCAGGACTGGCAAAGCGCTCAGCCGTTTAAATAAGATGCTGCGTGAGAACATGATTGGGAAAAAGTACTGGGCTGTTGTGAAGAACAAACCCCCCAAAAATCAGGACACACTTGTTAATTATATGGTAAAAAACCGGAAACAGAACAAATCTTATTGTTATGACAGGCCGGTGCCGGGCTCTAAGGAGGCAACGCTGGAATACCGGTTAATTAACAGATCCGACAATTATTATTTTCTGGAAATAAACCTGATAACAGGCAGGCATCATCAGATCAGGGCACAGCTTGCCAATATTGATTGCCCGGTTAAAGGGGATCTGAAATACGGATTTTCAAGATCAAATGAAAACGGAGGAATTCACCTTCATTCAAGAGAGATAAATTTTATACATCCTGTAAAGAAAAACAGGGTAAGCATCATCGCCGATCCTCCTGAAGGGGATGTTCTATGGAATAACCTTATGCTTATAGAGGGATGATCCCGGGATGATACTGTTTTTGTTCACTTAACTTTTATTAAAACTGCCTCACAACTGTTAAGATCTGATTCCAGAGTAAAATTCTGTGAAGTCACTCCGTCTGAGATCTTTATTGATACTGTATTAGGAGGATTCATCCCCTCATTATGGGCAAACAGGAATAAATCATTTGGTATATCCGTCCTTAACCTTATTTCCGTTTTCTCCCTTTCTTTCTTAAGGGTAAATTTTGATACGACCTCTTTCCCATTCAGGTATAATGATATAATATCGCCGTCAACCTTAAGATGATCCCAGTATTCAATTGTTATATCAGCATTTGAGAAAGTCAGTTCTTTTGTATAGGTAACCTTCCTGCCTTCGAAATATTTGCGTTTATATTCCAGGGAATATGTAACCTGGCACACAGGTGCAACAGAGTCAGTACAGTTATATCCCTCAAATGTTCCGACCGTCCTTGGATTATTCATTCCATCGTCAACCTGGCGAAAGCCTATGGCCCACCAGTTATCTTTCAGATGCGACTGCAAATCATTATTTGCTGCTTCATTCAAATCAATAATATGTTCTTTTTTTTCCTTCAGGTAATCCTCAACAGGCCCAAGGACGATGTTACTGTTCACTGAATTGTATATATCTTCAAGGTTGGTCTGCAGGGGATTAACCTGCAGCGCTGTAATTTGCACGGGAACTGACAAACGTTCGGGGACCCTGCATGTAAGAAGGTGGAGTTTGATATTTTGTATTATGGCTTCATCTGGTACATTAGAAACATCAAATACAGCATATCCCCGGAAAAAGCTGTAAAACGATCCCTTCCCGACAAGTATTTCCCCGTCAAATTTATCATATGTCACATCGAGGTTCCTTACACTGCCCGTCCATCCTTTAATCCTTTGCGGGCAAATATTGACATTCCACTGCGCCTGTAAATCTGCAAATAAGGAGACAAAGGCAAAAAACAGAATAACTTTCATCAGAAGGCATTAATCTATAAATAATTAAGAAATAAATATAATAGAATAAACATTCAGTTTCAAGAAAGGAATATTAACCGGCTGAGTAAAATCTGCAGGCCGGAAGGATAAAAAACTATTCAGAAGCCGTAGATTGCAGTAATTCCGCCCGGAAGTTTATTTAATATTAAAAGCGTTGCCGCTTGTTAATAAATCATCAACACATTTTACAGTACTGGTTTTTTTTGCCTCCCTTATTTGTTTATGCAGTGTATCTTCATAAACAGAACTTTTCCATGCCCTCAATATTCCCATTGCCATGGGATATTCCGGCAACGTCATTCTTGACAGCATATAAGCCCTTGTATCATCAGGGTTATGTGCATCATGAACAAGGATATCATCTTTTGTTACTCCGTTTTCACCTATTCTCACTACTTCCAGTCTAGAATCTTTCTGTATCAATCCTTTATCCCTGTTCCTGCCAAATATCATGGGTTGTCCGTGTTCCAGATATATCTGGTTATCATCCCTGAGGTCTTTGCCGGTGATCTCAGAATGCACTTTGTTATTAAAAATCACACAATTCAGGAGAATTTCAACCAGTGAAGTACCTTTATGTCTG
>CAZBUF010000274.1:0-5889 GCA_964495025.1 uncultured Bacteroidales bacterium
GGCATTGGTTTTGAAGACGCGGTAATTTATCGTAAGAACCAGGGATATAATTCGGTTAGTATGATAGCCTGTTTTCCAAACTGGGAATCGGATTGTTACGCAAGCACTTATGCTGATTCCAATGGCATATATTTAAGAAATGCCTGGGAAAAATTTGATTATTTTATTAGTGACGGAAAGATGACCTCGAAAAATATGCGTGATGAGTATGGCAATAAACCTTTCAGGATGTCCCAGGATCATATAGGCGTTGCTGATTTTGATCATATTATCCCCGAATATTTTCAAAGTCTTGACAGAAAGATAAGATATTTGTCGGATCAGGGGTTTGTCCCGTTGATCGAGACTGTAAGAAGAGACAACTGCCCTTCATGGAAGGCCTATTTTAATTTTAATGAATCATATTCACGTTATGTCCAGTACCTTATCTCAAGATACGGTGCGTATAACATTATTTTCAGCGGAATACATCTCGACTGGATACCAAAAGAATACAGTCTTACTGCCGCTGAATTCAACGAAGCACTGACCTTTCACCTGAACAAATACGGACCTTTGCCTTTTGGCCAGCCGTATACTACATTAATAAACAATTCGACCTATACTCAATTCGGACATAATAATAACTGTCCCTGGCTGACCATGCACAGTGTAGGGAACAAACCACGTGACCACAGGGTGTCGGTGGCACTGGAAACTCTTTTTAATCTGGAGCCTCCGTATCCGGCAATTAATTTTGAACCATACTACACGGGGTGGGATCATGAGATAAACATGCCCGGTGGTGAACGTCCGCCTGCAAACTCTCCGCGCGATAATTATTTTGCACGTGCTCAAATGTACGGATCTATGCTTTCCGGCGGGCTTTCAGGGCATGTTCACGGAACATCGGCATATGATATTACAACAACAGGAGAACCGGATGGCGTTCGCCATTATTTCTGGGATGCACTGAAGTTCGAATCAGCCTTGTATATGCAGCACCTCAAGGCATTTATTTTATCAGAAGGAGATAAATACCAGTCATTACAGATATGTTCATTTGATATTAATCCCGGTAAGGCTCAGGGCAGCCCTGAGGAAGGACTGGACGGCTGGTCATATATGATGAGAACCGAAAGCAGGGACTTTGCCCTTATTTACTTTGAAAACCAGTCAGTGTTACCGGTATTAAAGGGATTTAAACCAGGGGCAACATATTCCCTGCAATGGTTTAATCCCATGAACGGTGAATGGAAAGATACAGTAATTATAGAATCAGATATCAAAGGGACGCTTGTTTTACAGGAATTCCCCGGCTTACAGGATCCTTGTGCCAGTGACTGGGCAGCGAAAATTATTGAGAAATATAAAAAATAAAATTGCCATGAAAAAAATTATTCTATCATTCTTTATTGTTACAACCATTACCGGCTTTTCACAGAATGAGATGCCCGGTGTTTATTCGATAACATCACAATTTGAAAGGGTTGAGATTGTCAGGATGCGAACCGGCACCGATTTACTGGAAGGCCTGAATAAATTCGTCGATGAAAAAAGTATAAAAAATGCTGTTATTCTGGCTGGTATTGGCTCGGTAACCGATTATCATTTTCATGTTGTAGCTGATAAAAATCTGCCGCCGGCTGAAGAATTCCCGAAAGCTTCGGTTGCCAAAGATCTTATAGCTGTACAGGGATATATATTTAACGGAAGGGTTCATGCGCACATCACACTGTCAGATGAGAACAGTGTTATAGGCGGACACCTGGAGCCAGGAACAAAAGCGCTTACTTTCTTTATCCTTACTATTGGTGTTTTACCTGATGATCTGGAGATAGAGAACTTCGATAACTATAGACACTAATAAAGAGTATATAAGATTACCTTTATTTGATAGATTATCATGGCTGATTATTAGTTATGCATTACATTTCGCACCTTTACTATTCATTATAATTAATAATAAATTCTTCCCATTCTTGCCAGCTTGTATCGATCAACGAGTCACCTGGTGAGTAATAGTATATATAATGTTCACTTTCCATTGATTCCGACAAATCGTTATGATATGTATCCTTTTTACATGAACCAGCTGATAACAAAATAGTAAATAGTAATACTTCCGGAATACTGATAAGCTTCATAACTGTTTTTTATTACAAATTTACATGATGTAAAGTAATAATATCTGGATACAGCAGAAAATTGTAATAATTTAAGACTGGCTGAATACTATTTTTTTGATTTATTACCGAATACTAATACTTATAAGAATTAATACACTGAATAATAATCCTTTACAGATGCAAAGAAAATGCTCCTGCATATTGTGATTCTATGTTATATAAATCCTTTAATGCATTTTTACAGTACAGGAGTCTTTTTATAGTTTTTATTAATCACCCCAGCCCGGGTATTGTTTTAGTTGCCCTTTGCTGAGTGTAACTTCCCTTGCCGGCAGAGGAAAGAAGTCGTGTTTGGGTGATTCGAATATCACAGGGTAACCATCAGCAGTTGTATTATTAAGGTGCTCAACTGCCAGGTTCCATCTCACAAGATCGAAGAATCTTTTTCCTTCCAGGGCTAATTCAACACGGCGTTCTTTCACTATCTGGTCCAAAGATATACTACCTGCATAATCAGCAGGTACTCCGGTTGTTCCGCAATTTCTTGCCCTGGTACGCACTTCATTTATATAAGATCTGGCTTTTGCATGGTCATTAAGCATCATGGCTGCTTCGGCTGCCATAAGCAACACTTCAGAATAGCGCATCATCCTTACGTTAATTGGTGAACCGTGCCATGTTGGTGCATTTTTAGCATTATATTCATTAAAAGGTACTTCCCATTTACGCTGATACATGTTTGATTCAGACATTTCAAAACTGATAAGGAAATAACTCCCCAGCTCCTCCATTTCCATGGTGTCGCCCGGCACTGATATTGTTGCAGCAAAACGAGGATCTCCCGGTTCAAACGCAGCTGCAAGATGATATGATGGCAGTCCAAGTCCCCACATGCCGGTTATATCGCGTACGCCGTTTGCATTATAATAACTTCGTGGGCCTGTCCAGTGGGTCATTGATGTTCCCCGGGCATCAGCATAATTAAGGTTATCCTGAATGCACTGAATGTCAAATACAGATTCATCACCATTGTCAGTTAGAGTAGTAAAAGCATAAAGTAATCCATTAGTGGTCGGGCCTCTCCATGAATCATAGGTCTCACCATTGGCTCCGTACAAGTGGTAAATATCTGTTTCCATTATTTCCTCACAATAATCCAGCACTTCCTGCCATCTTGCAGTTAATCCTTCAAATCTTTCATCTCCGGGATAATAGTGTGCATATGATGATTCAAAAAGCAGGAGTTTTGCAAGATAAGCTTTGGCAGCACCTTTATTTGCCCTGCCAATATCTTCGGGAGCAACCTCATTTTTCTCAGGCAAAACAGGGATCGCTTCTTTCAGGTCTTTTTCAATCAGATCAAACAGATCTCTGAATGAAGCTCTTCCCATACCGTATTCACTGGGTGCCAATATATGATTAACCAGGGGTACAGCTCCGAAAACATTTGTAAGGTAAAGATAATTTACAGCCCTCAGGAATTTAAGTTCGGCCATGCGTATGTTTAAAATAGTAGTATCAGCATCAGGATCTGTATTTTTCACACCGGGGATCTTTTCCATTGCCAGGTTGCTTAAATAAATAGCCCTGAACAATACACCGTATACGATGTCTGTTTGCCCGTTTGTTACCAGCATAGTGAGCCTGTTTACAGCTTCAAATTCAGGTACTTCGTTAACCCACTCACCACCGGCTTCAGCATCATCCGAAGATATATCTCCGTATAACATTATTAGATTACGGTCCCATGCCGCTACACTGAGAAATTGTGAATACGCGGCAGTTACTGCCTGGTCAGCATCTTCCATAGTCTTATAAAAAGAAGCGCTGTTTAGAGCTGCAACTGGTTCAAAATCAAGAAAATCTTTGCTGCATGATCCCCATGCTATTAAATTAAGAAGAACCAGTAACAAATAAATATATCTTTTCTTGCTTATAGTTGTTTTCATTTTTTTTCTTTTACAGGTTAGTTAAAAAGACCAATTAAAATTCCATATTTACACCAAAAAGATATGTTCTGGTTACAGGATAGATCCCATAATCAACACCCATATCAAGTAAGCTTCGATCACCTACTTCGGGATTGAATCCGGTATATGATGTAATAGTAAACAGGTTCTTGGCGCCGGCATATAAGCGTAATTTTTCCACTTTCATAATATTCGTCAGTTTGGCAGGTACTGTATAGCCAATAATAAGGTTACGTAAACGCAGGTATGAGCCATCTTCAACATACCAATCGGTTGTCCTTACATAATTAACAGCAGACATTCTCCACAGGTCAGTATTATGATTCTCCTGAACAACAACTACTCCGTCTTTTACAATCTCGTCACGGTAACGGTTAGTAAATTCTTTTGCCCGGTTTCCATATCCCTGTGAATAATAAAGGTATTGCTTCATCCCGTTAAATATCTTATTACCAATCGTTCCGTTAAAGAATGCCGAGAGGTCAAATCCTTTATATTCAAAATTAAATGAAAAACCATATATCAGTTTTGGCAATGGGCTACCCAGAGATTTTCTATCTCCAACGGCTGTAATTGCCCCGTCTTTATTGATATCTTTAAATCGTGCATCACCTGGAATTGCCCTTGACTGTGCATATATAGTATCTCCATTAGTTGCTGAAAATGGCTGGTTCGTAATTACCACCCGGTTGCCAATAGTGCGGGAAGGGTCTGTTTCCCGGAATATCCCATCCATTTCAAATCCATAAAATTCTGAGACAGAACCACCTATCCGCGTCATGCAAATTGGTATTACATTATGAACTCTTCCGTCAAGAATTGAATCTGAAGCAAGATCAAGAACCTTATTTTTTGCAGTTGAAAGATTCAGATCAAATGATCCTTTGAGGTCTCCTTCCATTTTCTTTACAGTAAGTGTAAATTCAACTCCTCTGTTCCGGATGCTTCCTATATTTACTTCAGGCTCCGTTTCATCATCATCGTGTTCTGCTCCTTCGGAGTATGATCCGGCAATTGTGGGTACGTCCATTAACATCAACATCCCATCGTTGATCTTATTAAAATAATCTGCTGTTAAGGTCAGCCTGTTTCTAAAAAATGCCAGGTCAACACCCAGATTTGACATATTTACGGATTCCCAGTGAATTTCAGCGTTAGTAATTTGCACAGGTGCTGCACCAATAAGGGAACTGATATTATCCATGGGGTACATAAATGTTCCGGGGGTTCTTATAAGACTAAGGTAAGGGTAGCCTGACCTTGCATTAGCGCCCGTCTGGCCATAACCAAAGCGTATTTTCCCGAAACTAATTATATTTTGATTATTCATAAATTCCTCTTCTGAAAACTTCCATCCTACCGAGAATGAGGGAAATGTACCAAAGCGGTTACTGGGCCCGAAGTTACTTGATCCGTCGCGGCGAATATTTGCAGTAAGCAGGTACTTCCTTTTATAATCATAATTTATTCTTCCGAAATAAGCCATTGACCGTTCTTCGTAACCTGTGCCTTCAATTAGCTGCAGGAGGTTCTGGTTATTACCTGACATATTAAAATAAAGCAATTCTGACCTCGGGCTGGGCATGTCAATTCTTTCTCCGCTCATATCATAGCCCCACCATTTACGGGCTTCCATACCTGCCATTAATGATATATTATGATCCTGGGCAATTGAAGTATTGTACGTTAAAACCTGCTGTGCATTATAAGATAATGATCTTGCCATACTGCCCAGCAGGTGATTTACTGTACGTGAGTCTGTCGCAGATGCGTTGTAAGTATCCTGAAATTCTTTCACATCAGTGAATCCC